>DATLZP010000249.1:0-20190 GCA_035573935.1 Actinomycetota bacterium | reverse complement strand
CGGTGCAGGCGGCCAGCGAGAGCGCCAGGAGGTCGGAGGGCTTCACCCCGGGGGCGTCATCCCGTCCCGCGATGGCCACCCGGTGGCCCCAGGAATCCTCCCCGTCGAACGAGAGGTCGCCGGTCCAGACGAGCCGCTGGCTCCCCACGGGCCCGAGTCTACGGGGGACCGCCCGGCCGGGGCTCCAGCCCGGCCCCCCGGCGTCCGATAGGGATGCCGTGGCCTACCCGACCTGCCCCGGGTGTCGGATCCCGCAGCTCGTCGCCGACGAGTCGATCGGCTACCGCTGCGTGAGCTGCTACTCGGAGGTCCGGTTCCACGCCTGCCCCCACTGCGGCCTGGCCCAGGCCATCCTCCGGCCCTGGACGGCGTACACCTGCGCGAAGTGTGAGCGGCGGGTGGCGGTGCCGCCCCGGATCGGGTTGGGGGAGGCGACGAGAGCGTCCCGCTCCCAGGCCGCCGCCTGGCCCTACCCGAAGTTCTGAGCCCCCGCCTCGGGCACCGCAGCCTCGGGCACCGCGCCGGGCGCGCCGGGGAGGATTCGAACCTCCGACCCGCGGATTAGAAGTCCGCCGCTCTGTCCCCTGAGCTACCGGCGCCCGTGAACCCCAGGTGACGGTGACCACTCGCCCCCCGCTGCAAAGGCAGGTGGTGAACGGGCCGAACCTGGGGCCGCGGCCATAGTAGCCCACGCCCGGGCGCCGGATGCACCCGCTCTGGTGAATGCTGGCCTGGGGGAGAAACTGCTCCATCGACCGGCCAACGGGGGTAGGTCAAGGCGGGCGGAGCGCGATTTCGTCGTTGTCAAGCACCTAAAGGTGACCCTCGAGGAGGAGCGCCCGGCGAACCAAGGTGATCCCCCTTCAGGACTTGACCGATCGCCCCGCCGAGACATGATTCCCTCATGAGAGACGCGAAGAAGCGCAGGTTAGGACGACCAGCGCTGGAACGACTGGGGCGGCATGCTGCGCGCCTATGACACCGCTCCGGGGTGGGAATGGCATCCGATCTCCGGTTCCACCAATGACTACGACGTCATCAACGTGGCAGGTGACTGCTCATGAACGCAGCGAGCCCAACGTTGATCGTGAAGCGCTACATGATCTTGATCGTGGCCATGATCGCCGCTTCATGCGCAACGACGTCTGACCGCGACCTGGGATCCGCGGACCGTGGAGGTGGAGAGGAGCCTGACGCAGCCTTCCTGGCGAAGCCGTTAGGGGACCTCGGCGTCGAGGTGACAAGTCTGGCCCAGGCCAGATTGCCCTTCGAGCCGCTCGTGCCGGAACGGTTGGGGGCCCCGGTTCGGATCGTCGCAACAACGGGTGGGCCACAGGAGGTCTCGGTAGCGTGGGTCTTCGACCACCCGACACTGGGCGAGTTCGCGGTCGTGGAACGCGTGGACGATTGGACCGAGGCCGGCCTGAAACTTGAAGCGGCATCTGTCCCATCCCCAGGGTGCACGACCGTGGAGGTGGACAACGGGGAGGGCAAGGGAACCGTCGAGCGATGTGCTTCCAATAACAGCGAGTTGATCAAGCTGGCCGACGGACAGGACGCGCTTCTCACGGCTGGTGAGTCGTTCTCGGTCGTGACCTGGATCGAGCCACTCGTCGCGAGGCCTCAGGTCGCTGCTCAACTGGCTGGGTTCAACGTCGTGGTCGACGTGATGGGACCAGCATCAGGCTTCACGACCGATCAGGCGATCGAGGCCGCCAATCGGATCGTGCAGTGAAGGTGGCCGTCCCTGCGGCCGGGGCGGATGGCCGCCGGAGTGCGCGCCGGCGCCGCCCGCGCGGGCGATCCCGAGCCCCGCCCGCTGGGCCAGGCGCTCGCACTGGTGGGGCGGCAGGGGCGCGTCGGTGGCGAGCACGACGATGATCGAGCCCGTCTCCTGGGGCCGGTCGTAGGGCGAGGGCACCTCGTCGGTGCCGATCTCGCGCCCGACGGGCACCCCGTCCACCATGAGGCGCGAGCGCTCGCCGTGGTTGGCTTGGACGAGCGCGCCCACGGTCCAGCCGCCCTGCTCCGGCGGGAGGCGGCGGGAGGCCGTGCCCGTGCCGCCCTTGAACTCGTGGCAGATCATGCCGGTGCCGCCGCCGACGTTGTCCTCGGGCACCGGCCCGTCGGAGGCGCTCGGGAGGGCCCGGCGCACGTGCTCGGGCCGGACGTGGGCCCCGTTGATGTCGTTCAGGGTGCCGTCGTAGGTCTCGCCGACGACGGGCAGGCTCCAGTACGAGCCGAGCTCCGGGTGGAGGGCCGCATCGGCGAGGGCGAGCGCGTCCCCGACGACCCCCACGCTGTGGGTGTTCGTGATGGCGATGGGCGTCGTGAGGGTGCCCGACTCCCGCACCCACTCCAGGCCGGTGAGCTCGCCGTTGCCGTTCAGGCGGTGGCACCCCGCGAAGAGCGGCTCCCCGGGGATGCCCTCGTGGGGACGATCACCGTGACGCCCGTGCGCACCGGTCCCCGCCCGACCTCGAGGGGACCCTCGCCCTCGATCAGGGTGACGACGCCGACGCGGACGCCCTTCACGTCGGTGATGGCGTTCAGCGGGCCGGGCGGGAGCTGCCCGACCGAGATCCCGAGATCGCGGAGCCGCATGCTTCCTCCTTCCGCTCCGGCCTTCCGCTGCGGCGCTGCAGCGCGCCACGGCCGCCCTCGAGCGCCTCGAGGTGCGCCTGCGCGAGGCCGAGGCCGCGTGGGCGGCGCCGGTGCGGCAAGCTCGGCATCTCGGCGTGCGCCCGGGCCCTCGGCGTGTCGCGTCAGGCCCTCCGGGCCCGCATCGTCAGGATCGAGCAGCGCTCCCGCGAGCGGTAGCGGCGACCCCCGACTGAGCGGATGACGGCGGCGTTCCCGCTCATCCGCGACCTGCGTTTTCGCAGGTCAGCACAGCGTTTCGGCCGGTGGGATTAGAAGTCCGCCGCTCTGTCCAGGCTGAGCTACCGGCGCCCGCGTTCCTCCCGGACGCTCCCAGGAGCGCCCGGTGGCAGCATCGTAGCCGACGGGCCGGGCTCGACGGCGAGCGCTCAGCCGGGGTTGTCGGGGGACGAGCGGGCCGCCTCCGGTTCCGGCTCCCCCGCGTCGTCCGGTCGCTCGGGGCCCGCCGCCCGGACGACGTCCGGCGCATCCTCCCGCAGCAGGGGCCACCCCCGCCGCAGCACGTACCCGAGCCAGGCCCCGGCGAACTGCGACGTGAGCACCGCGGTGAGGACGAGCGTCGTGAAGAACGACGCGTCGATGATGCCCGCCTCGTAGGCCACGGTGGCCAGCACGATCCCCGGCCCGCCCCTCGCGTTGCAGGCGACGGCCAGGTTCACGATCTCGATCCCCCGGAAGCCGGCCAGTCTTGCCGCGAGGCCGATAGATCCGAGGCAGAGCAGGGAGGAGCCGAGGAGGAAGGTCAGCAGCAGGGCCAGGGAGAACCCGGCACCGAGCTGCAGCTGTGATCCCACGACCGCGAAGTAGGCCGGGATGAACACCGCGAACGCCACTTTCTGGATCGCGTCCAGGTGCTCGGCGAAGAGCCTCCGGTGGCTGCCCCGCACGCCGCCCACGAGCCCGATGCCGGCGAGGAACGCGGCGAAGACGAGGTTCACGCCGAGGATGGCCGCGACCGCCGTGTACGCGAACAGGGTCAGGATCGCGTACCCGACCGGGGACGCGGTACGCAGGACGTTCCCGCGTGCCCCGTGGAACCAGCGGAGGAGCGGTGGAGCGAGGGTGAGGCCCACCACCATGTAGGCGACGGTCACCCCCACGTGCTCCGTGACGGATCTCGCGACCGTCTCTCCGACCGAGCTCGCCGTCGCCAGGGCGGTGGCCACGGCGAGCACTGCCCAGAGCGCGATGTCCTCGAGCAGAGCCGCTCCCAGCACCAGGCTGGCGAACCGCGTGTGCAGGATGCGGAGGTCGTGGAAGATCCGGGAGATCACCGGGATCGACGTGACGGCCACGGCGGTCGCCAGGACCAACAGCACCGAGCTCTGCGCGCCGTTCGGCCCGGCGATCGCGTCGAGGGGCAGGAACGACCCCACGAGCAATGCCACGAAGAAGGGCAATGGTGTCCCGATCCCGAGGAGCCACGCCGTGGGGCGGCGGTTCTCGGTCCCCAGCACCCTCCGCACCTCGCTCCCCGAGATGAACATCAGCAGGAGGAGCCCCAGCCAGTACGTGAAGCGGAGCACGGTCGCGGTGGCTCCCCCGGACGGGCCGGCGCCGAGGAGCGCGTCCGAGGCCCCCGGGGCCAGGCGGCCGAGGACGTGCGGACCCAGGACCGCCCCGGCCAGGATCTCCCCGATGAGCCGGGGCTGGCGGAGCCGCTCGAACGCGTGGCCGAGCAGGTGCGCCGCCGCCACGATGACGGCGAGGGAGATCACGACGCCGGCCAGCTGCTCGTCGGTCAACTCGACCCTCCCGCTCGGGACCCCGAGGCTACCGGGGACGCGGCCCGCCGCCATCCTGCAGATGCTGTACCGATCGACCGTGGCGGAGGGCGGCCGGCGCCCGGCCCCTACCGCCCGGCCCCGCCCTTCCCGGGGCGGAGCCGGGAGGCGAGCCGCCGGGGGGTCGGCTTCCTCGCCCCGGCGGCCTTCGCGGAACGGACCACCTCGTCGACCGGCATCCCCCCGCGCTCCGGGAACAGCTCCCTCCGGTGCTCGCTGACCCACAGGAACAGGTCGGCCTCGGTGGCCCGCGGCCAGAGCTGGAGGAGGCCCTCCCGGCGGATCGCGTCCACCATCGGGTGGTACACGCGGTCGTACCAGTCCCCGGCGATCTCCTCCGGGGGCAGCACGGCTCCCCGCTCCATCATCAGGTGGTAGCCGTGGATCTTGATGTGCTCGAGCAGCTCGATGTACCCCTGGGGACGGGAGAAGCGCACCACGGCGTCCGGCCGGGCCCGGTCCAGCCCGCTCTCCTCCATGAACCGCCGCTCCTGCTCGGCCATGATGATGCGGCCGATGTCGGCGTCCTCGGGGAGCCGCCACCGCGTCCGGAGCCGGGTGATCTCGGCGTCCAGGTACTCGATCCCCCGCTGCCGGGCGATGGCCACCCGGTGGTGCCCGTCCACCACGAAGTACCTGCCGTCGAGCTCGTAGACCACGATCGGCGGGAAGTCGCTCTCCCCGAAGGCCCGCTCCACCCGCCGCCACCGTTCCTCCGTCCCCGGCCGGCGGGGGAGGAAGTCGCGGTCGAAGTCCGCCGTCCTGCCCACGGTGCCCACGATCCGCGACACGGGGATGGGACGGATCCCGACGTAGGACTGCTCGAACACCTGCAGGCGCCGGCTCACCTCGTCGAGCGGCAGGAGGGGCTGCCGGCGGCGCCGTCGCACCAGGCCGGCCAGCCGTCGGTAGGCCTCCCGCCGCCGGGCCCGGCCGAACGTGGAGGAGGCGAACGGCTCCGGGCGGCTCACGCCGGGACCTCCAGGAGCCTGAACGGGACGACGTTCACCACCGTGGTGCTGGCCAGCCGGCGGTCGGGCATCCGCCGCCCGTAGGGGTGGACGTGGCCGTGGAGGAGGAAGCGCGGGCCGAGCCGACGGACCAGGTCCACGAGCGCCGCCGAGCCCCGGTGGGCCGGGTCGTCGCCGTCCCCGTACCCCAGGGGCGGGGCGTGGGCGATCAGCACGTCCACCGGCCGGCGGTCCCGCAGCCGGCGGCGGGCGGCTCGACGGCGCAGGCGGCGGGCCCGGGCCCGGAGCTCCCGCTCGCTGTAGCGGTTCGGCCCTGGGTGGTAGCGAGGCGTGCCCCCGAAGCCGGCCACCCGGAGGCCGGCCGCGTCGGCCACCCGGAGGTCGACGTTCAGGCATCCCCTGGGGCCCGGGGGCTCCTCCGTCCCCGGGGGGAGGATCGGCGCCGGCCAGGCGGGCTGGGGCCGGGGGCGGAGGTCGGGATCGTGGTTCCCGGGGACGAACAGGAGCGGCACGTTCGTCATCGTCACGATGTACTCCAGGTAGTCGAAGGGGAGGTCCCCGCAGGACAGCACGAGCTCCGGTCGGAGCGTGCGCAGGGTCCGCCCGTAGAGCACCTCGTCCACCTCGTCGGCGATGGCCAGGACCCTGGTCACGATCCACCCGCCCGGACCGGGCGGGCTCCTCGAGCGGGTGAGGGGAATCGAACCCCCATCGCCAGCTTGGAAGGCTGGAGCTCTGCCATTGAGCTACACCCGCCCGCCGGAACCATACCAACCGCGGTTCCCGGCGGTTCCTCCCGGCCTCACCGGCGATCGGGGCGGATCCAGTCTCCGGGGGCCCGGGAATCCGTTCCCCCCCGCCAGGACGCCCACGCCAGCAGGCAGGCCAGGAACAGCACGATCGCCGCCCGCCGGAGGGGGTCGGGAACGAGGAGGACGAGAAGAAGCAGCAGGGCGAGGCCGGCCTCGGGCAGCCAGGCCCCCGGACGCCACCGGGTGGTCCGGCTGGATCCGGATCGGCCCAACCGGACCGGGCCACCTCTCGAGCCACCCAGCCGATGCGGACCTTCTCTTCCCACGATCGGCGCTATCATGGGCCGGTCTTCCCAGAATGGCCAGGTCCAATCGAGGAAGATTGGTATGAGATGGGACGGATGACTCCGCCCGCCGACGTGGCAGGGGCCCTGGCCGGGTGGACGGGAGGAGAGGGGCCGCTCTACCGGCGCCTGGCCGCCGCCTTCCGGCGGGCCGTCGAGCGCGGGGAGCTCCCGGCCGGCTCCCGGCTGCCGCCGGAGCGCGACCTGGCCCGGCTGCTCTCCGTGAGCCGGAGCACGGTGGTCGCCGCCTACGAGGACCTCCGCCGGGAGGGATGGATCAGGAGCCGGCAGGGGAGCGGCACCTGGGTCCGGGGCATCGCCCGGCGGGCGGGCCCGGAGGCGCCCCCCGGGCGGAGCGCGAGCGCCCTCCGGGCCCTGATCGAGGGACCGGCGGACGCGATCGAGTTCACCGTGGCCGCCCTGGGGGCCGAGCACGTCCTGGACGACGCGCTCGACGACGAGCTCGCCGGGCGGCTCGTGGGCGACCTCCGGGAGGCCGGCCGCCACCACGGGTACCGCTCGCTCGGCCTCCCCGAGCTCCGGGAGGCGATCGCGGCGCACGTGTCGGGGTGGGGGCTCCCCACCAGGCCGGAGGAGGTGCTCGTCACCACCGGGGCCCAGCAGGCGATCGCGCTCGCCGCGGCCACCTTCGTCCGCCCCGGCGACCCGGTCGTGGTGGAGGACCCCACGTTCGTGTCGGCGCTCGACGCGCTGGCCGGGGCGGGGGCCCGGCTCCTCGGGGCGCCGGTCGGACCCCAGGGGGTCCGGGTCGATGCCCTGCGGGAGCGGATCGCGGCCAGCGGGGCTCGGCTCGTCTACCTGATCCCCACGTTCCACAACCCCACCGGCTCCCTGCTCCCGGAGGCGAAGCGCCGGGAGGTGGCGGGGCTCGCCGAGGAGCTCGGCGTCCCGGTGATCGACGACGCGAGCCTGACCGACGTCCCGCTGGACGGGGACCCGCCCCCGCCCCTCGCGGCGTTCGCCCCCGGGGCCCCCATCCTCACCGTCGGCTCGCTCTCCAAGCTGTTCTGGGGAGGGCTGCGGGTGGGCTGGATCCGGGCCTCCGAGCCCCTGATCGCCCGCCTGGTCCGGGTGAAGCTCGTGGCCGACCACGGATCCTCGGTCCCGGCCCAGCTGCTCGCGCTCCGGCTGTTCGAACGGATGGGGACCATCCGGCCGGCCCGCCTGTCGCTCGCCCGGGAGCGGCACCGGCTGCTCGAGGAGCTCCTCCGCCGGCACCTCCCCTCGTGGTCCTGGACGCCGCCCCGCGGGGGGCTGTGCCTGTGGGCCCGGCTGCCGGCGGGCGACGCGCGGGACCTGGCCCGGGTGGCCCAGCAGCACGGCGTGCTCGTCGTGCCGGGGAGCGTGGCCTCGGTGAGCGGGGCCTTCGCCGACCACGTGCGGCTCCCCTTCGTCCACGAGCCGGCGACGATGGAGGACGGGGTGCGGCGGCTGGCCCGGGCCTGGGAGGCCTGCGTGGCGGAGCCCGCCCGGTACGAGCCGGCGATGGGGGTGGTGGTGTGACCGGTCGGGAGGTGGCGTTCCGGCTGGTGGACGTCTTCGGCTCGGGGCCCTTCTCCGGCAACCAGCTGTGCGTGGTGCCCGACGCCGGGGGGCTCGACGAGGCGGCGATGCGGATCCTGGCCCGGGAGATCGGCTTCTCCGAGACGACGTTCGTCACCGAGGCGGGCGGGGACCGGTACGCGATGCGCATCTTCACGCCGGGCGGCGAGCTGCCGTTCGCCGGGCACCCCTCGCTCGGCACCGCCTTCGTCCTGGTCCGGGAGGGGAGGGTGCGATCGCCCGCCACCCAGGTCGTCCCGGCCGGCGCGTTCCGCGTGGAGGTCGACCTGGGGGCCTCCACCGCCCGCCTGTCCACCGCGCCGGAGCCACCGGGCCGGGAGGTGGACCCTCCCCGGGCCGCCCGGGCCGCGGGGCTGACGGAGGAGGACCTGGACCCGGACCTCCCACCGGCCGTGGCCTCGGCCGGGCTGCCCTTCTTGATGGTCGCGGCCCGCGACGCGGCGGCCGTGGCCCGGGCCCGGGCCGGCGAGCCCTCCCTGGGTCCGCTCCTCCAGGAGGTGGGGGCGGAGGGCCTCTACCTCTTCGCCCCGGACCCCGAGGGCGGGATGAAGGCGCGGATGTTCGACGCGGCGCTCGGGATCGGGGAGGACGCCGCGACCGGCTCGGCGGCCGCCGCGCTCGGCGCCTACCTCGTGCACCAGGGGAGGCCGGCCTCCCACCTGATCCGCCAGGGCGAGGAGGTGGGCCGCCCGTCCGTCCTGGGCGTGGAGGCCGTCGCCGGGCCGGACGGCTGGCGCATCGTCGTGCGGGGCGAGGTGCACGCCGTGGGCGACGGGCGGTTCCTCCTCCCGTAGGTCCGCGGTCACCCGGGGCCGCCGCCCTGGGAGCCGTGCGGGATCCGCCGTAGGACGATCTGGGGATTGTCCCCTCCGCGCGCCAGGTTCCATCGTCGAAGACCCCCCGGACGAGCGAGGCGTCGTGCGTTCCCTCGCCCGAGGAGGCCTCGGGCGGAGGTGGAAGGAGGAGCCGTGGCGACCGGTCCATCCTCGCCGGAGGGCCCGGGGCGACCCGCCCGTGGGACGGGATGGGCCGCGGCCCGCATCCGCGGCGCGTCGTTCGGGACGGTCCGCCGGGGGTACGACCCGGAGCAGGTCCGGGGGTTGCTGGGCTGGGTGGCCGACCACGTCGAGGGGCTGGAGGCCGAGCTCCTGGAGCTCCGGGCGAAGCTCCAGCGGGCCGGCCCCCCGGACCCCTACGAGGCGGTCTCGGTCCGCGTGGCGGAGATGATCCGGGCCTTCGACCGGGAGCTCGAGGAGCAGCGGGGGGCGGCCCGGGAGGAGCGCGAGCGGATCCTCGAGGAGGCCGGGGCGGAGGCCGAGCGGATCCGGAACGAGGCCCGGGGGGAGCTCGAGGCGGCCCGGGCGGAGGCGGCCCGCCTGGAGGAGGGGTCCCGGGCGGCGGCCCAGCGGAGGCTGGCCGCCCTCGAGGGGCGGCGGGCCGAGCTCCGGCGCGAGATCGAGTTCCTCCGGCGGCGCCTGGCGGCGGCCCTCCGCGACCTGGACGTCTCGACGGCCGAGGGCGACCGCGTCGTGCGGGTGGACGGGCCGGAGGAGGCTCCGGCGGAGGAGGGGGATGCGGAGCGCCCCGGGGTCCAGCCCGGACCCTGAGGGCCGGTCCTCAGCGGGGGCGCAGCGCCCGGAGGACCCAGGTGAGCGGGTCGGGGCGGGCCCCCGCCGGGAGGGCCTCGACCGGCGCCAGCTCCACCCGGTAGGTGTCGAGCAGCTCGGCCTCCACGGGTCCCGCGGGGAGGGAGCGCCCGCCGCCCCGGCGGGCGTGCGCGGCGCAGACCGGGATCAGCGCCCGGTCCCGTTCCACCACGCGCTCCGGGATCGCCGGGAGGCTCCCCCACCACAGGCAGCGGGCGCAGACCAGGCGGAGGCGGGCCGGGTAGGCGAACTCGCTCCGCCACCCCAGCGTGTGCTCGATGACCCGTCCCCACATCGCCACCTGCCCCAGGACGCCCACGCCGCGCCCCGCCCGGGCCAGGCGGGCGGGGTCCTTCACGGCGTGGAACCCGCACGTGCAGCCGGGCTCCGGGCTGCGATGGGTGGGAGCGAGCTCCGGGTTGAAGACGAGGTACAGGCGGGTGTGGGCCCCGCTGCACGTGGCCCGCTGGACCTCCCCCGGCTCCCACGGGCGGCGGGGCGTGGCCGGGGCGATCCGGAGCTCGCCCCGTTCCGTGCGCACCAGGCGCCAGGCCCGCCATCCCAGGACGGGCTCGGTGCTCCGGTCGGTCCGGGGAGCGGGGAAGGGGGAGGGGGGCATCGCACCCCCTACGCTAGCCGGCCGCCGCCGGTCCGGCGAGGGCCCGGTCCGGGCGGCGGAACCGGGGGGCGATGGGGGGCGTCTGAGGGGTGCTCGGTCGGGGCGTGGGGGCGGGCCCCGCCCGGCGCGGGGGGTGCGTTCCGGACCCCGACGGGGAAACGTTCGATGCGACCGTGGAGACCGCCCCGGCGCTCTCGGCCGGGGCGGGGGAGGGAGGTCGAGGTGGTCTCGATGGATGCCCGGCCCGTCCCGCGGACCGAGGAGCGGGCGGCGACGGCCCTGGTGCGCTGCCGTCGGTACGTGGAGGGGGCCGCCGCCGAGCTCGACCTGGCGGTGGAGATCCTCCGGAGCATCGAGCCCGGGTCGCCCAGGCTGCCCTGGCTGGAACAGCTGGCCGCCCGGCTGGGGGAGGTCCGGGGGGCGCTGGCAGGGGAGCGGTAGGCGGACCGTCGCCCGGGGTCGCCGCCGCCCGTAGGATGGACGCCGCGGGGCGTGGCGCAGGTTGGCAGCGCGCGTGCTTTGGGTGCACGAGGTCGGCGGTTCGAATCCGCCCGCCCCGACGGCAGGCCCGGCCGGCCTCAGTGCCCCAGGATCTCGTCCAGGTCGAACCGGACGGGCTCCTCGAGCTGGTCGAACGTGCAGGACCGGGGGTCCCGGTCCGGCCGCCACCGGACGAACTGGGCGGTGTGCCGGAAGCGGGGCCCCTCCATGTGGTCGTAGCGGACCTCCACCACCCGCTCCGGCCGGAGGGGCACGAACGAGAGGTCCTTGCCGGCGCTCCACCGGCTGAACGCGGAGTGCCGGGGGGTCCGGGTCCCCTCCTCCTCCTTGGCCCAGGCCCACGGGTGCTCGTCGAACGTCGTGACGAGCGGCTGGAGCTCCCGGAACAGCCGCCGGCGCTGCTCCATCGGGAAGGCCCCCACCACCCCCACGCTGGCCAGCTCCCCCCGGTCGTCGTACAGGCCCAGCAGGAGCGAGCCGATGGCCCGGCGATCCGCCTTGTGCACGCGGTAGCCGGCGACCACGCAGTCCGCGGTCCGGGTGTGCTTCACCTTGAACATCACCCGCTTGTCCGGCCGGTACGTGCCCTCCAGGGGCTTGGCGATCACCCCGTCCAGGCCCGCCCCCTCGAACCGCTCGAACCACCGCTCGGCGAGCGCCCGGTCCGTGGTGGCCGGGGTGAGGTGGACCGGGGCCCGGGCCCCGGCCAGGGCCTCCTCGAGGAGCCGGCGGCGCTCCCGGAACGGCTGGTCCATCAGGCCCCGGTCGTCCAGGGCCAACAGGTCGAAGGCCACGAGGCGGGCCGGCGTCCGCTCGGCGAGGAGCCGGACCCGGCTGGCGGCGGGATGGATCCGCTGCTGGAGGGCCTCGAAGTCCAGGCGCCGGCCCGAGGCGTCGGGGACCACGATCTCCCCGTCGACCACGCATCGCACCGGGAGGTTCGCCCGGATGGCCTCGACCACCTCCGGGAAGTAGCGGGTCATGGGGCGCTCGTTCCGGCTGCCGATCTCCACCTCGTCCCGGTCGCGGAACACGATGGCCCGGAACCCGTCCCACTTGGGCTCGAAGCTGAACGGGCCCTCCGGCAGGCGGGCGACCGGGGTGGCCAGCATGGGGGCCACGGGCGGCATCACCGGCAGGCGCATGGACCCATGTTCCCGCATCGGCGCCCACCCCGCGGCGACCGGTAGCATCCGCCCGTGCGCGCGGAGGGCGGGACCGTCGTGGTCCGGGCCGGGCGGCTGGTGGACGTCGTGCACGAGGACGTGCGCGACCGGGCCCGGGTCGTGATCCGGGGCGACCGGATCGAGGCCGTCGAGGCCGACGCCGGCCCCGGGCCGGCCGGGGCCCGGGTGGTGGACCTCACCGGCTGCACGGTGCTGCCGGGCCTGATCGACTGCCACGCCCACCTGATCGGGGAGCCCGACAGCGGGGAGTACGCCACGATGCTCGCCCGCACCGGGGCCGAGGAGGCCCTCTCCGGGGTGCGGAACGCCCGCGACACGCTGCTCGCCGGGTTCACCACGGTCCGCGACGTGGGGACGTTCCGGGCCTTCGTGGACGTGGCCCTCCGCCGGGCGATCGAGGCCGGGTGGACGCCGGGCCCCAGGATGCGGTGCGCGGGCGCCTACGTGACGGTCTCCTCGGGGGGCGGGGACATCCCGCCGGTCGCCCCCGACGTCGAGGTGCCCCGGGAGCTGCGCTTCGGGGTGGCCGACTCCGCCGACGAGGTCCGGCGGGTGGTGCGGGAGATCCTCCACCGGGGGGCGGACCTCATCAAGGTGATCGCCACCGGGGCGGTGATGACCCGGGGGACGGTCCCCGGGGCCCCCGAGTACTCCGAGGAGGAGCTCCGGGCGGCGGTGGAGGAGGCCGCGCTCTACGGGGCCCCGGTCGCCGCCCATGCCCACGGCGCCGAGGGGATCCGGCGGGCCGTCCGGGCCGGCGTCCGGTCGATCGAGCACGGGTCGCTCCTCGACCGGGAGGGGATCGAGCTGATGGCCGAGCGGGGGACGTTCCTCGTGGCCGACGTCTGGAACGGCGACTTCATCGCCGAGGAGGGGCGGCGGCGCGGCTGGCCGGAGGAGATCCTCCGGAAGAACGCCGAGACCACCGAGGCCCAGCGGGAGGGCTTCCGGGCCGCCCTGGCGGCCGGGGTCCGGATCGCCTTCGGCACCGACGCCGGGATCTTCCCCCACGGCTGGAACGCCCGGCAGTTCGGGGTGATGGTCCGGCTGGGGATGACCCCGATGCAGGCCATCCGCTCCGCCACCTGCGTGGCGGCGGAGCTGCTGGGCTGGGAGGACCGGGTGGGGGCCGTCGAGCCCGGCCGGTTCGCCGACCTCGTGGCGGTCCCGGCCGACCCCCTGGACGACGTCACGGTCCTGGAGGCCGTGCCGTTCGTGATGCGGGGGGGCGCGGTGGCCAAGGACGAGCTGCCCTGAACGGGCGGGGAGGGGGCCGCCGCCCCCTCCCCGATCACTCCCGGGCCGGCCGCCGGCCCGACCGGGCCTAGACCCCCGACCCGAGCTGCCCGCGGATGGCCCCTCCCGGGAAGTCCTTGGTGTGGACGTTCACGTAGTACCGCGAGGGGTTGTTGGCGATCCGGTCGATCAGGTCGGCGTCCACGCCCCTCACGCAGCCCGTGACCCCCTTGATGGACCGGGGGAGCGGCGTGAGGTTCCTGGACTGGAACAGCGAGACGACGATGGGCCCGGCCTCGTCCGGCCCGCCGCGGTGGATGTGTGCTCCCCACGGCCCCCGGATGTGGCTCCAGTCGAGCTCGAAGCAGACCGTGCCGGTGGCGCGGTCGAGCGTGATGCTGGCCGACCCGCTGCCGTTGCGGTCCCCCGGCCCGGGAACCTCCGCTTCACCGGTCAGCGTGGCCGACGCCCCCGCGCCGGCCGCCGCTCGTCCCACGACCAGGGCGGCGAACAGCACGGCCACCGCGGAGACCGCGAACAGGATCCTTCCCCTCGAGCGCATGGCCCCTCCTTCCCCCGGCCTCGCCGGCTCGCGCGCGGCGGCGCCGCCCCCCGGGCGACCCCGCTCCCCGGTACTACGGGCGGGGGTCGGGGAGGGTTCGCCCCGCCCCCGGGGTCCCGATCGCCGAGCGGAGGAGCTCCGTGAACTGCTCGATCCGCCGCTCCCGCCGCCCCGGGTCGTCCCGGTGCCGGTGGAACAGCCCCGGGTCGAGCTCCTCGCTCACGATCGCGTCCTGGAAGCGCTCCGCGAGCCAGTCCACCATCGAGGCCATGAGGTCGACGTCCACGTCGTCCCGGACCTCGCCCCGGCGGATCCCGAACTCGACGAAGTCGAGGGTCCCGTAGGGGTCCTCGGAGAGGAGGAAGCGGTTGATCTCGCGCTTCAGGCGGAGGTCGGTGCCGTAGTTCCCGATCAGCGCCACCCGGTTCGGCACCCAGTCCTCCCGGACCAGGTGCTCGGTGCGGTGGAGCCAGTAGGTGAGGACGGCGAAGAACCCCTCCTCCACCACCTCCTCCGGCGCGTCGAGCCAGGCCGGCAGGGACAGGACGGCCCGCTTGTAGCACTCGAGGAACAGGCCGGCCTTGCTGCCGAAGTACTGGAAGATGGAGCCCTTGGCCACGCCGACCTCGGCCGCCACGTCCTCCACCCGGGCCCCCTGGTAGCCCCGCTCGGCGAACCGGCGCATCGCCGCCTCGACGATCAGCTCCCGCCGGGCCTCGGACCGTGAGGCCCGGTCGTCTGACCTCAGGTCACGGGGAGAGAGCGGCGAGCCGTCTCGGACGTGGTACACAGCCATACGCGAGGCCACCTCCAGTGATGACTTCGGGTCAGCGTACGCCGTCGTCCGGCTCCCCCGCAAGTCCCGCCGGGGGCCTGGAGCGGACCCTCCCCCGGGAGGCGTACCTCTCGCCCCGGGCCTTCGAGCTCGAGGTGGAGCGGATCTTCCGCCGGGAGTGGTTCTGCGTGGGCCGGGAGGACGTGCTGGCCCGCCCGGGGGACTTCCTCCACGTGGAGGTGGTGGGGGAGGCCGTCCTCGTCGTCCGGGACCGGGAGGGCGGGCTCCGGGCCTTCCACGACGTCTGCCGCCACCGCGGCTCTCGCCTGGTGCTGGACGAGCCGGGGCCGGCGGCCGGCGAGAAGGCGCCGGGCCCGAGCGGGCGGTTCCGGGGCTCGATCGTCTGCCCCTACCACGCCTGGACCTACGGCCTGGACGGCCGCCTGCGGAACGCCCCCTTCCTCGACGAGCGCCACGGCCTGCGCCGGGACGACCTCCCGCTCCACCCGGTGGCCGTCGCCGCCTGGGGCGGGTTCGCCTTCGTCCGGCTGGACGACGCGGCCGGCGGGCCCTCGCTCGCCGAGCAGCTGGGCCCGGTCCCCGACCGGCTCCGCCGCTACCCGCTCGGGGAGCTCCGGGCGGCCCGGCGGATCACCTACGACGTCGGGGCGAACTGGAAGGTGATCGCGGAGAACTACAACGAGTGCTACCACTGCGGCCCGGTGCACCCCGAGCTCTGCGAACTCGTCCCGGCGTTCAAGCGGGAGGGCGGCGCCGGCCTGGACTGGGATCGGGGCGTCCCGCACCGGGAGGGGGCCTGGACGTTCACGTTCTCCGGCACCACCGACCGACGGCCGTTCCCGGGCCTCACCCCGGAGGAGCGGGAGCGGCACAAGGGCGAGCTCGTCTACCCGAACCTGATGCTCAGCCTCTCCGCCGACCACGTGGCGGCCTTCACGCTGTGGCCGGTGGGGCCGGAGCGGACCCTCGTGGCCTGCGACTTCCTCTTCCACCGGGACGAGATCGGCCGGGCCGGGTTCGACCCCTCCGACGCCGTGGGGTTCTGGGACCTGGTGAACCGCCAGGACTGGCGGATCTGCCGGGCGGTCCAGCGGGGGATGCACGCCCGGCCCTTCCGGTCCGGGTTCTACGCGCCCATGGAGGACCTCTCGCTCGACATCCGCCGCTACGTCCTGGACCGGATCCCCGAGCTGGGGCTCCCGCAGGCCGAGGGGGCTCGGCCCTAGCCGGGCGGGGGGTCGGTCCCCGCCGCCGGGCGGAGGCGGGCCAGGACCTCCCCGTGGAGCAGGCCGTTCGTGGAGACCGCGCTCCCCCCGTGGCCGAGGGGGGCGCCGTTCAGCTGGGTGATCCGGCCCCCGGCCTCCTCCACGACGACCTGGATCGCGGCCCAGTCCCACAGGGAGAGCTCCGGCTCCACCATGACGTCGGCCGTCCCCCGGGCCACGAGCATGTGGGACCAGGCGTCCCCGAACCCCCGGGACCGGCGGGCCGCGTCCATCAGCCCGAGCAGGGCCTCCCGGGCCGGCCCCTCCGCCCAGCCCTCGAAGCTGGAGAACAGGACGAACGCGTCGCCCAGCCGGCGCCGGGCCGAGACCCGGACCGGCTCCCCGTTCAGCCGGGCACCGCCTCCCCGGACCGCCTCGTAGCGCTCGCCGATCCCCGGGATCGAGACCACGCCGAGCACGGTCCGCCCCTCCTCGGCCAGGGCGATCAGCGTGGACCAGAGCTGCACGCCGTCGGCGAAGTTCTTCGTGCCGTCGATGGGGTCCACGATCCAGGCCCGCCCCCGGGTCCAGCCCGCCAGGCCGCCCCCCTCCTCGCCCACCACCCGGTCCCCGGGGAAGGCCCGGGCCACCTCCTCCCGCACCATCCGCTCGATCGCCTCGTCGGCCTCCGTGACCGGGGTGAGGTCGGGCTTCTCCCGGACCCGGAGGTCGGCCGCCCGGAACCACCGCCGGGCGATCTCGGCCGCCCGGTCGGCCAGCTCGTTCGCGAACGCGAGCTCCCGCTCCAGCACGGGCGAAGGGTACCGGGCGGCGGGCCCGGCTCGGGCGAACCGCCGGGGGTCGGCTACGCTTGTCCCCGATGCAGACGACCGTCGAGGAGACCGCCAAGCACCGGGTGCGGCTCACGGTGGAGGTCCCGCCGGAGGAGTTCGGCAAGGACCTGGACGCCGCCTACCGGCGGATCGCGGCCCAGGTAAGCATCCCCGGGTTCCGCAAGGGGAAGGTGCCCCGACGGGTGATCGACGCGAAGGTGGGCCGGGAGGCCGTCCTGGAGGAGTTCCTCTCGGACGCCGTCCCCGCCTACTACGAGCGGGCGGTCCGGGAACGGGAGCTCGCCCCGATCGCCGACCCCGACATCTCCCTGGAGCAGGTGGAGGAGGGCAAGCCGCTCGTCTTCACCGCCGAGGTGGAGGTCCGGCCCCGCCTCACGCTCCAGGACTACCGGGGGATCCGCGTGGAGCGGCCGAGCACCGAGGTCTCCGACGCCGAGGTGGAGGAGATGCTCGACCGGCTCCGGGAGCGGTTCGCCGAGCTCGAGGTGGTGGGCCGGCCGGCCCGCCGGGGCGACTACGTGATCGCCGACATCCGGGCCCAGGTCCACGACGAGGAGGTCCCGGAGGCCACCCGGCCCGGCTACCTCTACGAGGTGGGCAGCGGCGAGTTCGGCCCGAACCTGGACCAGGAGCTCGAGGGGAAGCGGGCCGGCGAGATCCTCCGGTTCAACCAGCTCCTGCCGGAGGGCTTCGGCGAGCGGAGCGGGCAGGAGGTCTCGTTCACGGTCCTGGTGAAGGAGGTGAAGGCGAAGAAGCTCCCCCCGGCCGACGACGACTTCGCCCGGACGGCCTCGGAGTTCGACACGATCGAGGAGCTCCGGGCCGACCTCCGGGAGAAGCTCCGCCGGGCCAAGGAGCGGGAGGCGGAGCACGTGGTGCGGGACCGGGTGCTGGAGGAGCTGGTCCGGCGGGTGGACGTGGACCTGCCGGGATCGCTCGTCAACGAGGAGACCGAGCGGCGGGTCCGGGCGGCCGAGGAGCGGGCCCGGCGGGCCGGGCTCACGATCGACCAGGTGCTGCGGTCGCAGGGGTGGGACCTGCTGCGGTTCCGGAGCGATGCCCGGGCCCACGCCGTGCGGGCCATCAAGGCCGACCTGGTGCTGGAGGCGGTGGCCCGCCAGGAGGGGATCGAGGTCACCGCGGAGGAGGTGGGGCGGGAGATCGCCGCGCTCGCCGCCTCGCTGGGCCGGGAGCCCAAGGAGGTGGCCGAGATGCTGGACCGGTCGGGGCAGGTCGTGTCCCTGGCCGGTGATATCATCCGATCGAAGGCGCTCGACCTGCTCGTCGAGCACGCCGAGATCGGGCCGGAGGGCGAGACGCCCGCGGGGCCGGGAGGTGCCGCCGAGGACCACACCCCCTCCGACGAGACGCCACCGGAGGCAGAGCCGTGAACGAGATCAGGAACTACCTCGTCCCCGTCGTGATCGAGCAGACCAGCCGCGGCGAGCGGTCGTTCGACATCTACTCGCGGCTCCTGAAGGAGCGGATCGTCTTCCTCGGGACCCCGATCGACGACAACGTCGCGAACCTGGTCATGGCCCAGCTCCTCCACCTGGAGAGCGAGGACCCGGACAAGGACATCCACCTGTACATCAACTCCCCGGGCGGGGAGATCACCGCGCTGTTCGCGATCTACGACACGATGCAGTACATCAAGCCCGACGTCTCCACGATCTGCATGGGGCAGGCGGCTTCGGCGGCCGCCGTGCTGCTGGCGGCGGGGGCGAAGGGCAAGCGGTTCGCCCTTCCCCACTCCCGGATCCTGCTGCACCAGCCGCACGGCGGGGCCCAGGGCCAGGCCGTGGACATCGAGATCCAGGCCCGGGAGATCCTCCGCTACCGCAAGCTCCTCGACGAGATCCTGGCCCGCCACACCGGCCAGCCCCTGGAGAAGGTCTCGAAGGACACCGACCGGGACTTCATCCTGACCTCGGCCGAGGCGAAGGAGTACGGGATCATCGACGACGTCATCACCAGCCGGAAGGACGTCTCCCCCGAGCTGGCTGCAGCGGCGGCAGGCGGGGTGTAGCATCCAGGGGGCCGGGGCGACCCGGCCCGTCGGCTATCGGGGAGGGACGAGCGGGGGCATGGCGAAGTTCGGTGACTCGGACCTGCTGAAGTGCTCGTTCTGCGGGAAGAGCCAGAAGCAGGTGAAGAAGCTGATCGCCGGCCCCGGCGTGTACATCTGCGACGAGTGCATCGACCTCTGCAACGAGATCATCGAGGAGGAGCTCTCCGAGAGCTCCGACCTGAAGCTCGACGAGCTGCCGAAGCCCCAGGAGATCTACGCGTTCCTCGATGACTACGTGATCGGGCAGGACCAGGCGAAGAAGGTCCTGTCGGTCGCGGTCTACAACCACTACAAGCGGATCCAGGTCGGGAACAAGGACCAGGACGTCGAGCTCCAGAAGTCGAACATCATGATCCTGGGGCCCACGGGGTGCGGGAAGACGCTCCTGGCCCAGACCCTGGCCAAGATGCTGAACGTGCCGTTCGCCATCGCCGACGCCACCGCGCTCACCGAGGCCGGCTACGTGGGCGAGGACGTCGAGAACATCCTGCTCAAGCTGATCCAGGCGGCCGACTACGACGTGAAGAAGGCCGAGACCGGGATCATCTACATCGACGAGGTGGACAAGATCGCCCGCAAGAGCGAGAACCCCTCGATCACGCGGGACGTCTCGGGCGAGGGCGTGCAGCAGGCCCTCCTCAAGATCCTGGAGGGCACCACGGCCAGCGTGCCGCCCCAGGGCGGGCGCAAGCACCCGCACCAGGAGTTCATCCAGATCGACACGACGAACATCCTGTTCATCTGCGGGGGCGCGTTCGCCGGCCTGGAGAAGATCATCGAGGCCCGGATCGGGAAGAAGGGGATCGGCTTCGGGGCCGACATCCGGCGGGCCGAGGACAAGGACCTGGGCGAGATCCTCTCCCACGTCATGCCGGAGGACCTGCTGAAGTACGGGCTGATCCCGGAGTTCGTGGGACGCCTGCCGGTCATCACCCACGTCCACAACCTCGACAAGCAGGCGCTGGTCGACATCCTCACGAAGCCGAAGAACGCGCTCGTGAAGCAGTACCGGCGCTTCTTCGAGTTCGACGGCGTGGAGCTCGAGTTCACCGACGACGCGCTCGAGGCCATCGCCGACCAGGCCATCCTCCGCGGCACCGGCGCCCGCGGCCTCCGGGCCATCATGGAGGAGGTGCTGCTCAACGTGATGTACGAGCTGCCCTCCCGCCAGGACGTCACGAAGTGTGTCGTGGACCGGGACGTGGTCCTGAAGGGCGTGAACCCCACCCTCGTTCCGCGGCAGGAGCCCGCGCCCCGGATCCGCCGCGAGCGCACCGCCTAGCGGAGGCCCCCGCCCGGTCTCACCCTGTGGGCCGGGGCTCGCCCCCGGCCCACCCCCGCCCCGTGCCGGTCCTCGCCTGCTACGGCGAACTGAGTGGTCGCGTCCAACCTGACCGCGACCCCGCGGCAGCACTCC
>DATLZP010000248.1:0-2078 GCA_035573935.1 Actinomycetota bacterium | reverse complement strand
CGCGTCCGAGCCCACGATGTGGAAGTCGGTCGGCTCGCCCCACCGGGCCTGGGTCTTCGTCACGTCCACCGGCACCCCGCGGGCCGCCCAGACGTTGTTGAAGTTCACCCCGGCCGCCATCACCAGGACGAGCGCCTCGTGGGGCCCGATCTCCGGCACGTCGATCACCTCGTCCCGGATCGCCTCCGCCGGTTCCCCGAACCGCTCCGGGCGGACCAGCTGGGCGTGCATCCTGGGGGGGACCTCCCCCACGGGCGGGATCTCGCCGATGTCGTAGACGTCCGTGCCCACGTTCCCACTCCTCTCCGGATCGGTCCACGCCGGCCCGGCCCCGGCCGGGCGACGGGCGGCCCCGAGCCTAGGCCAGCCCCGCCGAAGCCGACAAACGGGGAGGGGTCCCACCCCGGCCGGACCCCGGTGGCCTCCCTCAGGTCGGGCCCGCCGCGCCCAGGGGGGCCGGGCAGCCCGGCCTCCTCGGGCACCACCCGCAGTGGGGGCCGGGCCGGAGCTCGGCCCCGGTCCCGGACAGGATCGCCGCCGCCGCCCGGGCCGCCCGGACCACCCGGTCGGCGGCGTGCAGGAGCGTCGCCTCGGTCACGTCCTCCGCCTGCCACTCCCCCGACTCCAGGAACACGCTCGCCACCCGGTAGGGCGGGACGCCGAAGCGCAGCGTGAGGAGCAGGGCGTAGAACCGCATGTCCTCGGGGTACTCCGGGTACGCCCCCCCGCTCTTCAGGTCGATCGCCAGCCGGGTGGCCCGGGGGCCGTCGGGCCGCCCCAGCACCAGGTCCACCCGCCCGGAGAGCGTGAGCGCGCCGTCCAGGAGCTCGGCCCGGAGCGAAAGCTCCGCCACCGGCGCCAGCTCCCGCCGGAGGGCCCGGAGCGGGGGGAACGAGCCCCGGAAGAGCGCGAGCCGCCGGGCCGCCTCGGCCACCAGCTCGTCCTGCTCCAGGGCGGGGAGCTCCCGCCAGTACCCGGCGAACCCCGGGTCGGCCTCCGCCAGCCGCTCCGCCGCCCGGAGGGCCACCGCCTGCGGGTCGTGCTCCTCCCGGGCCCCGACGTCCACCTCGATGGCCCGGTGCAGGAGCGAGCCGATCGCGCTCCGCGGCGAGTGCTCGAACGGCGGCAGCTCGCCCCCCAGCCGGGCGGCGAAGAGCCCCTCGCACCGGTCGCGATCGTTCAGGCCGGCCTTCCCCAGCCACAGCCCCTCCGGGAGGGCGACCCCGGCCAGCCCGGCGGCGATCCGGTCCCGGAGCCGGTCGGCGAGGTCGACGGGGAACGCCGGCCGCGGGCCCCCGCCGATCAACCGCTCCAGGACCCGCCGCTGCGCCGGGCTCAGCTCGAGGGACGAGGCGTCGATCTCCACGGGCCGATCGTAGGCCCCGGGGCCGACGTCCCCCGGCAGCGGGGCGCGATCGGTTCCCCGGCTCCACGGGGCCGGGTATACGATCGGGTGGAGGTCGCGGTGCGGGCGCCGGCGTGGAGGCAGCTGGTCGAGGCTCGCCGGGCCGCGCTCGGGGCGGAGGTGCTCCCCGAGCCGGTGATCGGGTGGCGGGCCTGGCGCCTCCAGCCCCTCCCGGACGGCTACGTCCTCCGGTCGCTGGCCCAGGACGAGGGCCCCTGGCCCCGCCGCTCCGCGTTCCAGGCCCACTGCCTCCGCCGGATCGACCACGGCCCCTCGCCCGGGGCGGCCTGCGTCTGCGGGATCTACGCCTGGAAGGAGGCGGCCCAGCTGGCCGGGGCGGCCAAGGCCAGGCCCTCGGTCGTGGGCACGGTGGCGCTCTGGGGCCGGGTGGTGGAGCACGCCGGCGGCTACCGGGCGGAGCAGGCCTACCCCCAGCGCCTCCGCCTGGCCTGCCCCCGGTGCCTGGTGGAGCGGGGGGAGACGGCGGTGGCCGGGCTCTTCCACGCCACGGGGTGGCGGAGCCTGCTGGCGACCGGGGAGCTGGTCGCCCTCTGCCGCCACCACGCCGGCCCCCTGGCCGACCGGCTGGAGGACCCCCGGCCCGTCGAGCGGGCCCTCCTCGACGCGTACGCCGTGGACCCCCTCCCGGCCGAGGCCGTCCCCCCCGCCCCCG
>DATLZP010000247.1:0-4425 GCA_035573935.1 Actinomycetota bacterium | reverse complement strand
GCCAGGTCCTTGGCCGGGTTCTCGTGGCTGGGACGGCCCGGCCCCGGGCGCTCGGCCAGGACCCGGAGCTCGGCCACGGTCTCCGCGACGTCGTCCCTCGCCTCGGGCAGGAGGCCCATCGCCACCAACGCCCCCAGCGTGGCGCCGACCAGGTGCCCCACCGCCGCCCGGGGCGCGAGGAGGCCGGGGGGGAGCGGCACGACGCCCAGGCCGTGGGCGGCGGCCCGCCGGGCGAGCGCGCCGCCGGAGGTGACGGGCACCACCCGGCAGCCCCTGCCGATCGCCTCGTCGAAGGCGGCCAGGGTCTCGGCCGTATCCCCGGAGTAGGAGGAGCAGACGACCACCGTGTGGGGCCCGCAGTAGGCCGGGAGCGCCGGGGCCCGGATCACGTCGAACGGGATCCCCAGGCGGGGCCGGGCCAGGGCCCGGAGGACGTCGCCGGCGATGGCCGACCCCCCCATCCCGCAGAACGCCACCGCCGTCACGCCCTCCGCCGCCGGGAGCGGTCCGGCCGCCCCGCCGGCCGCGTAGCCCGAGCGGAGGTCGTCGGCCAGGCCGAGCACCGACCGGAGCATCCCCGAGGGATCGCCCCGCTCGACGGCCCGGGGATCGTCGAGGAGCGTCACGCCCCGCCCGAGCGCCGGCCCCGTCGCCCGGGCTTCTCCGCCTCGTCGATCAGCATCACGGGGATCCCGTCGCGCACCGGGTAGCGGTACCCGCACTCCCCGCGGCACACGATCCGGTCCTCGGCCTCCAGGTGCTCCACGGGGCCCCGGCAGTTGGGGCAGACCAGCAGCTCGAGGAGCTCCCGGTCCAGGCTCACCGGGCGCCCCTCACGTCGGCTCCCCCTCCCGGATCAGCTCCAGCAGCCGGGCCGTCGCCTCCTCGAGCAGCTCCGGCGTGCGGGCCTCCACGTTCAGGCGGAGCAGGGGCTCCGTGTTCGACGGCCGGGCGTTGAACCACCAGTCGTCGTACTCCACGGTGAGCCCGTCCAGGCGGTCCTGCCGGCCGTCGGCGAACGCCGCGGCCAGCCGCTCGATCGCCGCCCGCTGGTCCCGGACCCGGGAGTTGATCTCCCCCGAGGCGTGGTAGCGGCGGTAGGGGGCCAGGAGCTCGGACAGCGGGACGTTGGCCTCCGACAGCCGCCCCAGCACGACCACCGCCGCGATCAGGCCGGAGTCCGCGTTGTGGTTCTCCCGGAAGTAGTAGTGCCCGGAGTGCTCGCCCCCGAACACGGCCCCGGTCTCGGCCATCACCTGCTTGATGAAGGAATGGCCGACCCGGGTCCGGACCGGCGTGCCGCCGTGTTCCCGGATCACCTCCGGCACCGCCCAGGAGCAGATCAGGTTGTGGACGACCGTGGCCCCGGGGTGGCGGCGGAGCATCGCCTCGGCCACGAGGGCCGTGACGAGGGAGCCCGAGACCCCGGTCGCCCGTTCGTCCACCACGAAGACCCGGTCGGCGTCGCCGTCGAACGCCAGGCCGATGTCCGCGCCGTGCTCCAGGACGGCCCGCCGCAGGTCCTCCTGGTTGCGGGGGTCGATCGGATCGGCCGGGTGGTTGGGGAACGTCCCGTCGAGCTCCGGGAACAGGTGGACGAGCTTCACCGGGAGCCTGGCCATCACGGGCGGCACCACCAGGCCCCCCATCCCGTTCGCCGTGTCGGCCACCACCGTGAGGGGGCGCATCGTCGAGACGTCGACGAACGAGAGCACGTGCTCGACGTACCGCTCCAGGAGGTCCCGCCGCTCCACCCGGCCCCGGCCCGGGCCGGGGGCCGGCTCGCCCCGCTCCGCCAGGGCCCGGATCTCGGCCAGCCCGGTCTCCTCCCCCACCGGGCGGGCCCCCGAGCGGCACAGCTTGATCCCGTTGTACCGGGAGGGGTTGTGGCTCGCCGTGAGCATGGCCCCGGGGAGCGACAGCTCGCCCGAGGCGAAGTACAGCATGTCGGTGGAGGCCAGGCCGAGGTCCACCACGTCCGCCCCGGTCCCGGTCACGCCGTCGGCGAAGGCCGCGGCCAGGGGATCGGAGGACGGGCGGCAGTCCCGGCCCAGGACGACGGCCGGCTCCCCCACCCACGCGGCGAACGCGGCGCCGATCCGGCGGGCCACGTCCTCGTCCAGCTCGCCGGGAACGACGCCCCGGACGTCGTAGGCCTTGAAGATGCGGCTCAGATCGCGCAGCGCCACGGCCACCGCATCGTACTCGAACCCGGGCCCGCCCCCGTCGGAACAACGTCGGACCCCGCCCCGAGGGGCGGGGTCCGACGTCGCTCCGGAGGGGGGTCCGGGCTACGAAGCCCTGGCCGACCGGCCGTCGACGACCAGGTCGATCACCGACCGCAGCGGGAGCTGCTCGCCCTCGCGCGTCCACCACTTCGCCTCGCAGGCGTGGCACGTGGTGAAGCTGAGGTCGGTGCCGCTCACGGTCATCGAGATCGAGATCAGGTCGCCGGCGCCGCAGGCCGGACAGGCGGCTGGGGTTCCGGGGTCGCGCACCATCTCGGGACCATGGTCGGGCCTGGCGGACCGTCCGACCATAGCCCACCGGCCCCATTTCCCTGGCCCACCACCCGGGGCCGCGCATCGCCCGTCCGGCCGACGCGGGTGGCCGGACCGGGGGACGGGGCCGGGCGCTAGCGCGCCCCCGGCGCCCGGACCGTCCGCTCGTCCCGGACGGTCCACCCCCGGGGGGGCGTGAGGCGTTCGGCGTGCTCGGGGCAGAGATCCAGCAGGTTCGGGTCGTGCTGCGGGGCCAGGTCGCCCACGACGACCTCCCGGGCCTGGTACCGGAGGGTCACGGTGGCGGCGGGGACGGCCTCGCAGCGCAGGCGGGCGCAGGTTCGCATGCCGCCATCGTAATCACACGGATGTGATCCCTCAAGCGTCCGCCGGGCGACGGCTCAGATGATCAGGACGCGGGTGCCCACCGGCACGATGCCGAACAGCTCCTCCGAGTCCTGCAGGTACATCCGGATGCACCCGTGGGAGGCGTACGTGCCGATCGAGTCCTCGGCGTACGTCCCGTGGATCCGGATCCCCGGGGCATCGAGGTAGAGGGCGTGGGTCCCGAGCGGGTTCCCCGGGCCCGGCGGGATGACGAGCGGGAGGTCCGCCCCCCACCCGTTCGGGGCCGGGTTGTACCAGGTCGGGTTCTCCTTCTTGTCCACGACCGTCCACTCCCCCGGCGGCGTCACGTAGGGGGCCACGGCCGTGGCCACCGGGTAGGTCTTCACCAGCTCCAGGCCCTGGTACAGGTACAGCCGGTTCACGCTTCGGTCGACCACGATCGTGTACCCCAGCGCCTCCTCGGTGACGGCCGGGCGCACCTCGCGGACCGGGAGCGATACCCGGGACCGTCCCCGGGCCAGGGCCCGGACCACCCTGGCCTCCGCGACCTGCTCCTTCAGCACCTGGCCCACCCGGGGGCGCTGCAGGAGGATCCGCCCATCCTCCAGACGGATGGCGGCGTCGCGGGCCGGCTCGGCCACGGCCTCGTAGACCCGGTGGACGAAGGCCCGGACCGCCGTGGCGTCCCGGGAGAAGCCCACCTCCACGCTCCTCCCGAGCGGGATGTCGCGGAGCCGGTGCCACACCCGGGAGACGAAGGGGAGCTCCTCGGCCAGGGCGAACGCCCGATCCACGGCGTCCTCCACCTCGGCCCGCACGCCGAGCTCCCGGGGCGTCACCACCCAGGTCTCGTCGTCGGCCGAGACCTCGAGCTCCCGGTCCAGGTCCACGGCCACCCGGGCCGTCACGGCCCGGACGGCCTGGGCCCGGGTCATCCCGGAGACGTCCACGCCGGCCACCCGGACCCCGGGGAGGATCCGGCCGGCCCGCTCGGCGTCGTAGCGGTACGCGGCGTAGGCGCCGCCCCCCGCGGCCAGCACGAGGAGGGCGAGCAGGATCAGGAGGACGGGCAGGCCGCCCCCGAACGCCCTCCGCGCGTGCCGTCCCCTTCGCACCTCGTTCCCTTCCTTCCCAACGCCCGCCCGGCGCCAACCGTTCCCCGGATGATAGACACCGCTCCCCGCCCGCGCGTATCGGCCGGCCGGCCGACGTCCTTTCATCGCGACACCCACCGGGCGGGGACGGCCACGCCGAGCGCCGCGGCGTTCCCGGCGAGCCCCTCCTGGCCCAGGGACGTAGACGCCGAGACGGCCAGGAACGTTCCCCCCTCCGAGACGGCCAGCACGGCGGCGCCGGGGAGGGCCTCCACGAACGCCGCCGGCGCGCTCACCGCGGCCCGGGCCGGGAGCTCCACCCTCACCGGCCCCGGGACCTCCGTCGCCCCGGCGGGCGGGAGGGCCGACAGCCGGACCGCGATCGGCTCCGGGCCCGGGTTGGCCAGCACGAGGCGGGGG
The DNA here is from genome assembly GCA_035573935.1 of Actinomycetota bacterium. GTDB lineage: Bacteria > Actinomycetota > UBA4738 > UBA4738 > HRBIN12 > DATLZM01. Next base: position 62 of record DATLZP010000247.1, on the reverse strand, counting down.
TGGGAGGGTCGGCCGGCCACCGTGGGCAGCACGACCCAGGCCTCCGCCGGGGCGGCCCCGCC
>DATLZP010000246.1:0-8606 GCA_035573935.1 Actinomycetota bacterium | reverse complement strand
TGCGAAGCTCGCCCCGAGATGAGGCCTCCCACTGGGTCGACCAGGTAAGGCCCCTCGGAGACCACGAGGTCGATAGGCCGGAGGTGTACGCGCGGCAACGCGTTCAGCCGACCGGTACTAATAGGCCGAGGACTTGACTCTTGCTCGCGCTCGCCATCGGGTTCCGAGCTCTGCTCGGGGCTCGCCACCCCCACGGACGCCGGATCGGGATCGCGATCCGGGGCGCCGTTCCGGTGGTCATGGCGGAGGGGGAACACCCGGTCCCATCCCGAACCCGGAAGTTAAGCCCTCCAGCGCCGATGGTACTGCCCTGGCGACGGGGTGGGAGAGTAGGTCGCCGCCGGGACATCGTTTCGACGAAGGGCCGCCCTCGGGGCGGCCCTTCGCGTTCCCCGGGAGCATGCCCGTACGGGTACGCTAGCCGGTCCGATGCCCACGCCGTCCCGGCCCCTGCGGGGGAGACCGAAGCCCGCCCCTCGCCGTCGGAGCGACCTGCCGACCGAGGTCGTGGACGAGCTCCGCCGGGTGGCCCGGCGGGGGCAGGCCGACCGGGCCCTGGCCCACCTGGGACGGGGGGTGGAGCTCCTCCGACGGGGCGACGTCAAGGGGGCCGTGGCGGAGGCCTCGTCGGCGAAGGCCCTGGCCCCCCGGGCGGCGGCGGTCCGGGAGATCCTGGGCCTGGCACTCTACGGCGCCGGGCGGTTCCGGGAGGCCCTGTCCGAGATGCAGGCCTACCGGCGGATCTCGGGCCGGGCGGACCAGAACCACATCATCGCCGACTGCCTGCGGGCGGTCGGTCGTCCGGACCGAGCCGTGCCGCTGGCCGAGGAGGCCCTGACCGCGCGGATCCCGGTCGAGCACAAGGCGGAGGCGGTCATCGTGGCCGCGGCCGCCCTCCGGGATCAGGGTCGGTTCGAGGAAGCCCTCGCCCTGCTGCGTCGGGTCCCCACCCGTGAGGACGTGGGGCGGGACTGGGTCCTCCGGCTCTGGTACGTGACGGCGGACGTCCTGGAGGCGGCCGGTCGACGGGAGGAGGCGGCGAGCGCCTTCCGCAGGATCATCCGCCACGACCCCTCGGCTTACGACGCCGCCGAGCGGCTGGCGCAGCTCAGCTGATCCGTTCCTCGGGGCCCGCTCCGGCCCGCCGGAGGAACCGGGCCAGTCCCATGGCGTTCATCCAGGGACCGGCCACGATGTCGTAGCGCTCGACGTCGGCGCGCTCGGCGCCATCCTCCTCCGCGTCCCGCCGGGCCAGCTCCTCCAGGGCCCGCTCCACCGCGGCCTCGTCGTCACCCGCCGCCATCGCCGCCCGGGCCGCCTCCACCCACCCCCGCAGCCGCCTGGCCGCCAGCTCGCAGAGCTCCTCGGCCCGGGGGAAGGGCCCGAAGTGGGACAGGAGCAGCGTGCCCCGCGACCGCTCCCGGATCAGCTCCACGCTCCGCAGCGAGGCCTCCAGGTCGAACTCCGGGGGCGGGGTGGCGGGGCGGAGGACCCCCACGTCCGGGAGGTGGACCCCGAGCGCGTCCCCCACGAAGATCGCCCCGCTCGCATCGTCCTGGAGCGCCACGTGGTGCGAGGCGTGGCCCGGCGTGTGGAGCACGTCGAGGGCCCTGCCTCCCAGGGCGATCCGGTCCCCGTGGCCGACGGAGCGGAGGCGGTCGGCGGGGACCGGGTCCACGGGACCGAACCAGGCCCGCATCCGCTCCTCCCCGAAGACGCGGGCGGCGCTGGCCACGAGCCTGGTCGGGTCGGCCAGGTGGGGGGCGCCCCGCTCGTGGACCCAGATCGTGGCCCGGGGGAAGCGAGCGGCGAGCGTGCCGGCCCCTCCGGCGTGGTCGAGGTGGATGTGGGTCACGACGATGTGGGCGAGCTCGGCCGGCCCCACGCCCAGGTCCCCCAGGGCCCGGATCACGGCGTCGGCAGACGTCGTGGGGCCGGTCTCCACGAGCGCCGGTTCCCCTCCCGCCACCAGGTAGCCGGAGGTGACGACGGCCCGACCCGTCATCCGCGTGTCGACCGCCGTGATCCCGGGGGCCACGGGGAAGGTCGCGCGGTCCCCGGAGGCGCCCATCGCGCGCAGTCTACCGGGGATGTCGGTGCCCCCTGCTAGGGTCCTTCCGCTCGGAAGGAGGGAGCCTAGATGGTGACGGTGAACGTCGTCGTGCTGGCGGGCACGGTGGCCGCGGAGCCGGTGGAACGCCGGCTGCCGTCGGGCGACGAGGTCACCGAGCTGCGGCTCTCCGTCCCGGAGGCCGGGAAGCGCCTCCTCCCCCTCCCCGTCGCCGTGTGGCACCAGGCGGTGGGCAAGCGCGCCGTGAAGGGCATCGGCAAGGGCGACGCCGTGCTCGTCTACGGCCAGCTGGCCCGGCGGTTCTACCGGAGCGGAGCCGGGGCCCGGAGCCTCACGGAGGTGGTCGCCACCGGCATCAAGAAGCTGGAGCCGCAGGACCCCGAGGGCTGAGCGGGCGCCGGGGCGCTCCGTCAGCCCGGCTCGAGCATCCGGATCACGAGGCCGGTCCGGGGCTTGGGCCAGAAGAACGTGGACTTCTCGGGGAGCCGTTCCCCTCGGTCCACCACCTCGCGGATCCGGGCCGCGGTGGTGGGGGGCAGGAGGAAGGCCGCGGCGGCGTCCCCCCGACGCACGGCGTCCTCGGCCCGGACCGCGTCCTGCGTGTAGCCGAGCAGGTCGGGGGGCACCCGCGCCAGCACCTGCTCGTGCAGCGCGCACACGGTGGGGGGCCGGCCCTGGAGCCGGCCCAGGCGGTGGACGACGGCCCCGTCCTCCCGGGCGACGATGCCGTACGTGAGGTCCTCGTCGGAGAGGCCGGCCAGGAGCCGCCGGAGGTCGGCCACCCGGTCGCCCCGGCCGGGGACGGGCGGCCGGGCCAGCAGCCGGTGGTAGGGGAGCACGGGCGGATCCTCGGTCGAGGCATCGACGACCAGCGCCATGACGTGGTCCCAGGGACCGGCCCCCCGGGCGGCCCGCATCTCGTCCCGGAACCGGACCGCGGTGGCGTACCGGTGGTGGCCGTCGGCGATCAGGAGCGGCTCCCGCCCCAGGGCCTCGGAGACCTCGGCGTCCTCCACCCCGTCGGCGCGGCGCGGCCACAGCCGGTGCCGCACGCCTTCCTCGTCCGTGAGCTCGAGGAGGGGCGGCCCGGCCCCCGCCCGGTCCAAGAACGCCGCCAGCGGCGGGTTCGGCCCGGGGATCGTCCCGTACACGCAGGACAGGTTGGCCCGGGTGGCCCGGAGGAGGCGGAGGCGGTCCTCGACCGGGCCGGGGAGGGTCCGCTCGTGCGGGATGACGCCGCGCCCCCAGGGTTCCAGCTCGACCAGGCAGATCAGCCCCCGGACCCTCCGGGCCGGCCCCCCTCGGAGGAACCGCATCTCGTACGCGTAGAGGGAGGGGCGATCGTCGGGGACCAGCACGCCCTCCCGGCGCCACCGGTCGAGCAGCGTCCCCGCCCGCCGGTACGCCTCCTCCCCGGCCGCCTCCCGGGCGGAGGCCTCCGCCAGGTCCAGCCGCACGACGTTGTAGGGGCTGGCCGCGGCGAACCGATCCCGGGCCGGTCCGGTGATAGTGTCGTAGGGCGGGGTCGTGACCCGCTCCAGGGGGCCGACCCGCGCCGGATCGAAGAACCAGCCGACGAAGGGTGAGATGCGGGGCACCGACGTTGTATAGCACCGGGGAGGATGCGCCGAACGTCTACGAGCTGTTCTCCCGGGGCCGGGCCTTCCTCGAGGGTGGCCACCCGCATCAGGCGGTGCTGCTCCTCTCCCGGGCCAAGCTGATCGAGCCGGAGAAGGCATCGATCCGCGAGGCCCTGGGGCGGGCCCTGTTCATGACGGGACGGATGGCGCGGGCCCGGCGGGAGTTCGCCAAGGCGGTCCAGCTCGACCCGGCGAACGACTACGCGCACTTCGGCCTGGCGCTCGCCTGCGAGCGAACCGGGGAGCGCTCCCGGGCCATCGGGCACCTGAAGCTGGCCCGGGCGATGCGGCCGGAGGTGGAGCACTACGAGCGGGCCCTCCGCCGGCTGACCGGCTGAGCCTCGATGCGCCCGTCGGTGGGCTCGACCCCGCTCCGCTGATGGCGCTGGCCGACCGGTACGACGCGTTCCTGTTCGACCTGGATGGGGTCCTCTACCGGGGGGACCAGCCGGTGCCGGGGGCCCCCCGTGCGCTGCGGCGGCTCCGGGAGCGCGGCAAGCGGGTGGCGTTCCTGACGAACAACTCCGGCCGGACCCCCGAGGCGGTGGCGGCGATGCTCGCCGCCCTGGGGATCGAGGCCGCCCCCGGCGAGGTCGTGACGTCGGCCCTGGCCACCGCCGACGTGCTGGCGGCCCGCGGCGTCCACAGCGCGTACGTCATCGGGGAGGAGGGCGTCCGCCGGGCGCTGGCCGACGCCGGGATCGAGGTGCGGGACGGGGAGCCGTCGGTCGTGGACGTCGTCGTGGTCGGCTGGGATCGGTCGGTGGACTACGCGAAGATGCGGACCGCGGCGCTCCTCGTCCAGCGGGGCGCGGCCCTGGTGGCCACGAACGACGATGCCGCCTACCCGGCCCCCGACGGGCTCTGGCCGGGGGCCGGCGCGCTGCTGGCGGCGATCACGACCACCACCGGTGCCAGGCCGGAGGTCGTGGGGAAGCCCCACCCGCCGCTGTTCCTCCGGGCCCTGGAGCGGGCGGGCGGGGGCCGCCCGCTCGTGGTGGGGGACCGGCTCGACACCGACGTGGCCGGGGCGACCGCGCTGGGGTGGGACTCGCTCCTCGTCCTCACCGGCGTGACCGGTGAGGACGAGCTCCGACGGTCCGCGGTCCGGCCCACCTTCGTGGGCAGGGACCTGTCGGTCCTGGAGGGGGAGCCGCCCTCCGACGGGGCTCAGAGGTCCCAGGCATCGGGCCGGGGCGGGAAGGGGGCTCCGTAGGCCGGTCGCCGTCGCCCCCGGAAGAACAGCAGCGCGAGCAGCACCCCGGCCACGAACCCACCGACGTGGGCCCAGTAGGCGACCCCGCTGTTGACCTGCGCGCCGAGCTCCGTGACGCCGGAGAGCAGCTGGAGGACGAACCACGACCCGAGGACGATCACGGCCGGGAGCTCGACCCACGTGATGAAGAAGAAGAACACGAGCGTCTGGATCCGGGCGTGGGGGAAGAAGACCAGGTACGCCCCGAGCACGGCGGCGATCGCCCCCGAGGCCCCCACGTTCGGGACCACGGAGTCCGGGGCGAACAGGACCTGGAGGGCGGCCGCCGCCAGGCCGCCCACCAGGTAGAAGACGATGAACGCGAGACGCCCCAGGCGGTCCTCGACGTTGTTCCCGAAGATCCAGAGGAACAGCATGTTCCCGCCGATGTGCAGCCACCCTCCGTGGAGGAACATCGAGACGAACACGGACGCCAGCCAGCTCTTGCCGGGGCAGCGCTCCGCCAGGAAGCGCTGGAAGGGCCGTCCGGCCCCCGCCTGGAGCTGCTCGTCGATCTCCCGTCGGGCCTCGGCCCCTCCCTCCGCCAGGGTGGTCGTGTGGGAGACCTCGTAGGGGATCAGCGCCTGGCAGAAGAAGAACGTCTGCTGCCGCTGCGGCGATCCGAACGTCGGTTGCCAGAACAGGAAGACGATCACGTTCGCCGCGATCAGCCCCATCGTCACCCAGGGGGTGCGCCTCGTGGGGTTGACGTCGCGGATCGGCAGCACGCGGGTCCTCCTGGCCGGCGCTCCGGGGCGGGGCCGCCGGCCCGCGCATCCTACCCCGGGCGCCGCCCGCCCGGCCGGGGACGGGCCCGCCGGCCGGGGCCCGGCGGTATCCTTCCCCGGGAGGGAGCGACATGCGAGAGGACGTGAGGCGGTACGTGGACGCCGTGCTCGACCGCCTGAGCCCATCCAAGGCGCAGGAGATGGCCCGGGCCATGGCCGGCGGGAGCCGCGAGCAGGTGAACCGGTTCGCCAAGGAGCTGATGGACTGGTCCCAGCGGAACCGGGAACGGCTCACGGAGCTGGTGCGGCGCGAGGTCCGGTCCCAGCTCAAGGCCCTGGGGGTGGCCAGCCGGGACGACCTGGAGGCGCTCAAGAAGCGGGTCCGCGAGCTGGAGCGGGCCGGTCGTTCCGCGGCCGCGCGGGCCACGGCGAAGGCCCCCTCGAGCAGGGCCGGCAGGACGAAGTCCACGGGTTGACCCGCCGCCGCCTCGACGCGGAGCTGGTCCGCCGGGGGCTGGTCCGGAGCCGGGAGGAGGCCAGGGCGGCCGTGGGCGCGGGGCTCGTGACCGTGGCCGGCCGGCCGGCGGCCAAGCCGTCCACGCTGGTCGGGGCCGAGGAGCCGCTCGAGCTGCGGGCGCCGGCCCGGCGCTTCGTGTCGCGGGGCGGGGAGAAGCTGGAAGCGGCCCTGGAGCGGTTCGGGATCGACGTCCGGGGACGCGACTGCCTGGACGCCGGCGCGTCCACGGGGGGCTTCACCCACTGCCTCCTCTCCCGAGGGGCGCGGCGGGTGGTAGCCGTCGACGTGGGGTACGGGCAGCTCGCCTGGTCGCTCCGGCGGGATCCCCGAGTGACGGTCCTGGAGCGCACGAACGCTCGGGAGCTCACCCCGGCGCACCTCCCCTTCCGGCCGGAGGTGATCGCGGCCGACCTGTCGTTCACGTCGCTCCGCCCGGTCGTCCCCGCCCTGGCCCGGGTGGCGGCGCCGGAGGCGACGGCCGTCCTCCTGGTGAAGCCGCAGTTCGAGGCGGGCCCCGGGCGCGTGGGGAGGGGCGGGGTGGTCCGGGATCCGGCGATCTGGCGTCGGGCCGTGGAGGGGGTCGCCGAGGCCTGCCGGGCGGTGGGGCTGGAGCCGTTCGGCGTCGTCGCCTCCCCGCTCCTCGGCCCGGCCGGCAACGTGGAGTTCCTGCTGGGCTGCGGCCTGGGCGGTCCGGCGCCCCCCGAGGGGATCGGCCTGGCAGGGGCCCTGGCGGAGGGTGGGGAGCTGGTGGCGGGGAGGGCGGCCCGGTGAGCCGGGTGGGCGTCGTCGCGCACCCCGGGCGGGAGGCGGCGGTGCAGGCCGCCAAGCGCGTGCTGGCCTGGCTGGCGGGACGGGGGGTGACGACGAGGGAACCCACCGGCGCGGGGCTCGGGGCGGCCGAGGAGGCGGACCCCCCGGGGTTCGGGAGGGGCCTCGACCTCGTCGTCTCGTTCGGCGGGGACGGGACGCTCCTGCGGGCGGCCCACCTGGCGGCCACCGACGGCTGCCCCGTGCTGGGCGTGATGGTGGGACGCCTGGGGTTCCTCACCGAGGTGGGCCCGGACGAGGCCCCGCCGTTGATCGAGCGGGTGCTGGGGGGGTCGGCCCGGATCGAGGAGCGGCTGGCCGTGGTGGCCGAGCCCGACGGCCGGCCCTGGGGGGGACCGGAGTGGGCGCTGAACGAGGTGATCGTGGAGAAGGGGGCCCGGCATCGCCTGGTCCGGCTGGCCCTCTACGTGGACGGCGGGTACGTGACGACGTTCTCCGCGGACGGCGTGATCGTGGCCACGCCGACCGGCTCCACGGCGTACTCGTTCTCGGCCCGCGGTCCCATCGTGACGCCGGCCGTCCCCTGCCTCATCGTGACCCCCATCGCCCCTCACATGGTGTTCGACCGCCCGCTCGTCCTGGCCCCCGACCAGGTCGTCACGCTGGAGGTGGTGGGGGAGGAGGCCGGGGTGCTCTCCGCCGACGGGCGGGAGAGCGTGGAGCTCCCGGTTGGCTCCGGGGTCCGGATCGCCCGGGCCCCCCGTCCCGCCCGGCTCGTGCGGCGGGACGATGCGCCGAGCTTCCTGGCCCTGGTGCGCGAGAAGTTCGGCCTCCCCGGCGACCCCGGCGGGGACCGGGAGGGCTGAGCCGCCGAGGAGCTCCCCGGATCTGCTCCCGGCGTGTCGGGGGGCCCCTGTACCATCCCCCTCCGTGCTGCGCGAGCTGCACGTGAGCGGGCTCGGGGTCTTCGACGACCTGGACCTCGAGCTGCACCCCGGGCTGAACGTGCTCACCGGGGAGACCGGCGCGGGGAAGACGATGGTGACCGTGGGGCTGCTGCTGGCCCTGGGGGCCAAGGCCTCCGCCTCCCTGGTCCGCCCCGGCGCCCCCGCCGCCCGGGTCCAGGCCCGCTTCGACGCCCCGGCCTCCCCCCTGGCCCAGGGATGGGCCGAGGACGGGGAGCTGGTCCTGGCCCGGAGCGTGGGGGCCGATGGTCGGGGGTCGGCCCGGATCTGCGGGCAGCTCGTCACGGTCTCCACCCTCGCCTCCCTGGGCCGGGAGCTGGTCGAGGTCCACGGGCAGCACCAGGCCCAGCGCCTCCTCCAGCCCTCCGTGCAGCGGGCGCTCCTGGACCGCTCGGCCGGTCCCCAGCACGCGGGGCGGGCGGAGGCCCTCCGGGAGGCCCACGCCGAGCTGCGGCGGGCCGAGCGGGCGCTGGAGGAGCTCGCCGCCTCGGCCCGGGAACGGGAGCGGGAGCTCGACCTCCTCGCCTACCAGATCCGGGAGATCGAGGGGGCCGACCTCCGTCCGGGGCTGGCCGCGGAGCTGGAGGCGGAGGAGGCCCGGCTGGCCCACGCCGAGCGGCTGGCGGAGCTGGCCGCGGCGGCGGCGGGGGAGCTGGAGCGGG
>DATLZP010000245.1:0-9575 GCA_035573935.1 Actinomycetota bacterium | reverse complement strand
CCCCCGGCTCAGGTCGCCGAGGAGCCGACGAGCGAGCGGGCCAGGGCCCGGACCGCCAGCGGCCCCTCGTCTTCCGGGTCCCAGTCCCCGGCCAGCACGTCGGCCGGGCTCCGGCCCCCCAGGGCGCTGCGCGGCCGCTCGAACCACCGGCGGACCCCGAAGGCGTTGTACGTGCCGAGGAGGTCGGCCACGACCGTGGCGAGGAAGTGGAGCCGGGCGGCGACCTCGTCCGGGGTCCGACGCGCCCCGCTCGCGTAGCGACGGAGGCTCGACGTCGAGACGCCGACCAGCCGGGCCACCCGGTCCGGCTCCAGCAGGTCCACCAGCGAGGCCCATTCCCGCTCGGGCAGCGGGCTCCCCCGGAGGGCTTCCACCAGGGCATCCAGGGCGTGACGCAGCTCGTCGCGGGCGGGCTCCTCCGCGGCCAGCCGAGCCGCCGCGGCGGCGCCGACGCCCGCCCGCCCCGCCGCCCGGGCCACCCGCCTGATCGTGGGGAGGTCCAGGTCCCCACCCCGTACGTCCCCCGGGAGGATCCCCATGGCCTGGGCCAGGGCGAGCGCCTCCAGGCTGGGGGTGAGGAGCTCAGGCTCGTCGAGCGGGGCTCGGACGGACGCGATCTGGATATCCAGCACGACCCGTATCCTATCCGATCCGGATCCGGTCCGTCCCAGGCCGGTCAGGCGAAGATCGCGTCCAGCTGGGCCAGGACGTCGGGCTCCAGGCCGGCGTCCCCGGCCGCGGCGTTGGCTCGGACGTGCTCCGGGTTGCGGCTGCCGGCGATCGCGGCCGTGACGCCGGTCTGCTCCACGACCCACCGGAGCGCCAGCGTGGCGACCGGGAGGCCGGTCCGCTCCGAGACGGCCCGCATCGCCTCCACCTTCCGGAGGTGGCCGGGCAGCTGGTCCGGGGCGAAGAAGCCCTCGCCCCGGCTCCGCCAGTCCTCGGGGGCGAAGGTCGTCCGCTCCGTGATGGCCCCGGTCAGCAGGCCGTAGCCCAGCGGCGAATAGGCGAGGTAGCCGACGCCTTGGTCCGCCAGCAAGGGCAGGAGCTCCGCCCGGTCCCGCTGCTTGAGGAGCGAGAAGTGGTTCTGCACCGAGTCCACGTGCCGGATCGCCAGGCACCGCTCCACGAGGCCGCGGTCGAAGTTCGAGACGCCCACGTGGCGGGCCAGGCCCTCCTCGACCAGCTCCGCCATCGCCCCCCACGTCTCCTCGACCGGGACCTGGGGGTCGGGCCAGTGCACCTGGTACAGGTCCACGTGGTCGGTCCCCAGGCGCCGGAGCGAGCCCCGGATCGCCCGGCGGACCTGCTCGGGGCGGAGGCCGCTGCCCTCCGGCTCGGGCGCCACCTTCGTGAAGATCAGCACCTCGTCCCGGCGGCCGGCGACCGCCCGGCCCACCAGCTCCTCGGAGCGGCCGTCGCCGTAGACCTCCGCGGTGTCGATCCAGGTCATCCCGGAGTCCAGGACGGCCCGGATCGCGGCCAGCACGGTCTCCTCGGAGACGTTCGGCCCCCACTCGTCGCCCCCCGCCTCCCAGGCCCCGAAGCCCACCACCGAGATCTCCGGCCCCTCCCGACCCAGCTTCCGCATCCGCATGGCCCCACCTCCGGCGAGCATCGTATCCACGGGGCCGGATCACACGGCTGTCATCCGCGTCACCCCCCGGGCGTACCGTGACGGCGGTCACGGAGGAGGCGGGGGATGCAGGCGAACGTCCGGCTCGAGCACCAGCTCCTGGCGGTGGAGGGGGAACACGACCTCCACTGCCTGCTGGAGCTGGAGGCCCCTCCGGCCCCCGGCGCGGCCCGGCGACTCCCCCTGCACGTGGCCCTGGTGCTCGATCGGTCGGGCTCGATGGCCGGGGAGAAGCTCCGGGTGGCCCGGGCCTGCGCCCGGTACCTGGTCCGCCGGCTGCGGCCCGTGGACCGGTTCGCGCTCGTCGCCTACGACCACGAGGTGGAGCTCCGGGCCCCGCTCGCCCCCGTGGACCCGGGGCGGGTGGAGGCGGTCATCGCCGGGATCGGGCCGGGCGGGCAGACGAACCTCTCCGGGGGGTGGCTGAAGGGCGCGGAGGTGCTCCGGGGCGTCCCCGCGGGGAGCGGGCCGCGGAAGGTGCTGCTTCTCACCGACGGGCTGGCGAACGTGGGCATCACCGACCCCGAGGCCCTGGTGGCCCTGGCCCGGCAGGCCGGCGACGACGGGATCGGGACCACCACGATCGGGTTCGGCCGGGACTTCGACGAGGTGCTGCTCACCCGGATGGCCGACGCGGGCGGGGGGAACGCCCACCACGCCGAGACGCCGGAGGACGCGCCGGGGATCTTCGCGGCCGAGTTCGAGGACCTGGTGCGGCTCGTGGCCCAGAACGTGTCGGTCGAGATCCGCCCCTCCGAGGCGGTGCGGTTCCTGGGGGTCCTGAACGACCACCCCGTCGTCGCGGTCCGGGGCGGCGTGCAGCTCCAGCTGGGGGACGCGTACGGCGAGGAGCGGCGGCGGGTCGTGTTCACGCTCCACGTCCCCCGCCTGGCCCGGCTCGGGGTGGCGAAGGTGGCGGACGTCGTGGTGCGGTACGTGGCGGTGGGGGAGCGGATCGCCCACCACGAGCTGACGCTCCCCATCGTGGTGAACCTGGTGCGGGCCGACGAGGCGGCCCGGGCCGAGGCCGACGCCGAGGTCACCGAGGAGGTGGTGGTGCTGCGGGCGGCCCGGGCCCAGGAGGAGGCCCGGGAGCGGGCCGAGGCCGGAGACCTCGGCGGCGCCCGGGCGCTCCTGTCCTCCGGCGCGGAGGAGCTGAAGCGGTTCGCGCCCCGGTCGAAGCGGGCGGATGATCTCCGCCGGCAGGCCGAGGAGATGGAGCGCCACGCCTCGAGGATGGAGCCGGGGGCCTACGACCCCTCGACCGCCAAGCGGATGCGCTACGAGAGCTGGCGTCGCCGCCGGGGCCGCTCGCAGCCCGGGGGCGACCCCTCCTCCCGCCCCGGGAGCTGACGCCGCCCGTCGAGGAGCCCCGGGCCGGCGATGAGTTCCCCGTCCCGGCGGCGTCTCATCCTCCAGCGGCGCCGACCCATGCGAGGAGGGGCCGATGAGCGAGGTCGTGGCGTTCGAATACGTGACGCTCGACGGGGTGATGCAGGCGCCCGGGCGTCCCGATGAGGACACCCGGGGCGGCTTCGAGCACGGGGGGTGGGCGCACCGCTACATGGACCCGGTCCTCGAGGGGATGGCCGCGGAGGGCCAGGCCAGGACCGGGGCCCTGCTCTTCGGGCGGCGGACCTACCAGGACTTCCTCGGGTTCTGGCCGAACCAACCGGAGCCCAACCCCTTCAGGGAGGTGCTGAGCAGGACGCGGAAGTACGTCGCCTCCACCACGCTCGAGGAGCCGCTCCCCTGGGAGAACTCCATCCTCCTGGAGGGCGACGCGGCCGATGCCGTTGCCGGGCTCCGCGAGGAGCCGGGCGGGGACCTGGTGATCCTGGGGAGCGGGGAGCTGGTCCGGTCCCTCGCGCGTCGGGACCTGATCGACCGGTACGTGCTGTCGATCTGCCCCATCGTCCTGGGGACGGGCCGGCGTCTCTTCGATGGGGGCCTCCCTCCGGCCGAGCTCAGGCTGGCCGGCACCAGGACGAGCACGACGGGGGTCGTGGTCGCCACCTACGAGCGGGTCAGGGCGGGAGGCGGAGGGGCGGCCGCGTGAGGCGCGCCGCGGCCGGCCTCCCCTCAGGCACGCCCTCGCCACGCCCGGTCGAGCCGTTCGGCCAGCCTCCGGATCGCCTCCCGCAGTTCGTCGGGCCGGCGGACCCGGAACGGGAAGCCCGTCCACACGAGGAGCCGGGCCGCCGCGTCCGGGTCGTCGGCCCTCGCCCGCAGGAGGACGCCTCCCTCGACCTCCACGGGATCGCCGAGCAGCGGGGGGATCCGCCTCTGCGCCTCCTCGAGGGGCATGTCGAAGACCACCTCGAACTCGAAGCCCCACGGCACGCGGGCGATCGACCGGGTCACGAACTCGCCGGCATCGAAGCCCTCCGGCACCGCGGCCCGCTCCCGGGTGAGCTCGGCGGCCCGGACCCGGTCCACCCGGAACGTGCGGACCTCGCCCGAGCGGTCGTCGTGGCCGGCCAGGTACCACCGGCCCCCGTGCAGCACGAGGCCGTAGGGGGCCACGGTGCGCTCGGCCTCCTCCCGCCCCGGGGTGGCGTAGCGGATCCGCACCCGCCGGCGGCCCCGGATGGCCCCGGCCAGCGTGAGCACGACGTCGGTGGCCGGGGGGTGGGGCTCCCTGGGCCGCAAGGTGAGCCCCAGGCTGCCCTCCAGGGCGCCCACCCGCTCCCGGAGCTCGGCCGGCAGCACGCGGAGGATCTTCGTCAGGGCCTCCTCGATCGGCGTGTCCTCCACCCAGAGCCCGGTCTGGCGGCTCACGATCAGGCCCAGGACCACGGCCGTGGCCTCGTCGTCGGTGAGCATCAGCGGGGGCAGCTTGTAGCCGGGGCGGAGGCGGTATCCTCCGTACGGCCCCCGCTCGGCCTCCACCGGGATCCCGAGCTCGGAGAGCTTCACCGCGTAGCGCCGGACGGTCCGGGGGTCGACCTCGAGGCGCTCGGCGAGCTCGGCCCCGCTCACCAGCCCCCGGGCCTCGAGCAGCTCGAGCATCGCCAGGAGCCGGGTGGCCGGGCGGCTCGCTCCGAACCCGCTCACCCCGGCCCCGCCCGTGTCGCCATGAGGTTCGGAGGATAGCTCGGGATCAGGACCGGAACCGTCCGGAACCCGCTGTACCGTGACGGCCCCCGGGTTCCGAGGGACGGCTGGGTGGAACCGAGGAAGGAGGGGGAGTCCATGACCGCGATCGCGATCGAGGCCGAGGGCCTGGTCAAGACGTTCGGCACCGTGCGGGCCCTGGACGGGATCGACCTGGTGGCCCGGGAGGGGACCGTGTTCGGCCTGCTGGGGCCGAACGGGGCCGGCAAGACCACCGCGATCCGGGTGCTCTCGACGCTGCTCCGGCCGGACGCCGGGCGGGCCCGGGTGGGGGGCCACGACGTCGTGCGGGAGGCCGCCCGGGTCCGCCGCCTGATCGGCCTCACCGGGCAGTACGCCGCCGTCGACGAGCTCCTGTCCGGGCAGGAGAACCTGTACATGCTGGGCCGGCTCCTCGGACTCCGGGCGCCCGACGCCCGGGCCCGGGCCCGGGAGCTGCTGGAGGCGTTCGGCCTGGCCGAGGCCGGCGGGAAGCTGGTGAAGACCTACTCCGGCGGGATGCGCCGGCGGCTGGACCTCGCGGCGAGCCTGGTGGGCAGGCCCCGGCTCCTGTACCTGGACGAGCCCACCACCGGGCTGGATCCCAGGAGCCGGCTGGAGCTGTGGAGGATGATCCGGGGCCTGGTGGCCGACGGGACCACGGTCCTGCTCACCACCCAGTACCTGGAGGAGGCCGACCGGCTGGCCGACGAGATCGTGGTGATCGACCACGGCCGGGTGATCGCCGCCGGCACCCCGCTCCAGCTGAAGGCCCGGGTGGGGGGGCAGGTGCTCCAGGCCCGGCCGGCCGACCCGGCCGACGTCTCGGCCACGGTCCGGGTCCTCGCGGCCCTGGCCGACGGGGAGGGGCCCCACCACGACGGCCAGGTGGTCACGGTGGCCATCGCCGACCGGAGCGCGCTGGCCCAGGCCGTGCGGCGGCTCGACGAGGCGGGGATCGCCGTGGAGGACCTGGCCCTCCGCCGGCCCAGCCTGGACGAGGTGTTCCTGGCCCTCACCGGCCACCCGGCCGAGGAGGAGCCCCGGACCGACGACGTGGAGGAGGGGACGAGGAGATGAGCACCGCGACGCTCGCGCCGAGCGGCCGGGGGAACGTGGTGGCGAACACGCTCACGATCGCCCGGCGCAACCTGCTGCACATCCGGTCGGATCCCGAGCAGCTCGTGGGGATGACCATCCAGCCCCTGATGTTCCTGATCCTGTTCGTCTTCGTGTTCGGGGGCGCGATCGCCGGGTCCAGCACCGAGTACCTCCGCTTCGCCCTGCCCGGGATCCTGGTGCAGGGGACGGCCTTCACGCCCTTCACCACGGCCCTCGGGCTCCACAAGGACTTCCAGCAGGGCCTGATCGACCGGTTCCGATCGCTCCCCATGGCCCCCGGCGCCGTGATCGCCGGGCGGGTCGCGGCCGACGCGGTCCGCGTCGTCTGGGGCGCGCTGGTGCTGGGGGGCTTCGGGGTGCTCCTGGGCTTCCGGTTCGGGGGCGGCGTGGGCGGGGCGCTGGGCGCGCTCGTCCTGGTCACCGCCTTCGGGGTCACGATGTGCTGGCCGATGGCGTTCATCGGGCTGGCGGCGAAGAGCCCGGAGGCCGTGAACACGTGGGGCTTCATGATCATCCTGCCGCTCACGTTCGCCAGCTCGGCCTTCGCCCGCCCGGAGACGATGCCGGGCTGGCTCGAGGCGTTCGCCGAGGTGAACCCGATCACGCAGGTGATCGACGCCACGCGGGGGCTGATGCTGGGGGGTCCCGTGGCCGATCCGGTGCTCCGTTCGGTGGTCTGGCTGGTCGCGATCACCGCGGTCTTCGCCCCGCTCGCCATCTCCCGCTTCCGCCGCCGGATCTGAGGGGCGGGCACGGGTCAGGCGGATCGGTGAGCGAGCGAGCTCCCGGTCCACGCCGCCGGCCCCGGGCCGCGCCGGCCGGCGACGTCCGGAGGCGCGGCACACCGAGGCTCCTCGGACCCCGGGCGCTGAACCGGGCGCTGCTCGCCCGCCAGATGCTGCTCCGGCGGCGCCGGGTGGCGATGCTCGCCGCGGTGGAGCGGCTGGTCGGGCTCCAGGCGCAGGTCCCTCGGGACCCGTACGTGGCGCTCTGGTCCCGCCTGGACCGGTTCGGCCCGGAGGCGCTAGCCGAGGCTGTGGCCGACCGCGGGGCGGTCCGGATGACGCTCCTCCGGGGCACGCTCCACCTGGTGACGGCGGACGACGCGGTGGCGCTCCGCCCGGCGCTCCAGGGGGTGATGGAGCGGATCGCGTCCGGCTCCTCGCCGCTGCGGACGGTCCGGGAGGACGTGGATCTCGCGGCGCTGCTCGCGTACGTCCGGGCGTTCCTGGAGGAGCGGCCCCGGTCTCGGGCCGAGCTCGTCCGGGCGACCGGGGAGCGGTGGCCCGACCAGGACGCCGACGCGCTGGCCTACGCGATGTACCTCGTGCCGACGGTCCAGGTCACGCCGCGGGGGATCTGGGGGCGGACCGGGCGGGCGGCGTTCGCCACGGTCGAGCGGTGGCTGGGGCGGCCGCTGGAGCCGGACCGGGCCCCGGACGGTCTGGTCCTCCGGTACCTGGCCGCCTTCGGTCCGGCCACGCCGGCCGACGTGCGGACCTGGTCGGGCCTCCCCGGCGATGCGCGAGGTGCTGGAGCGGCTCCGGCCCGGCCTCCGGACGTTCCGGGACGAGCGGGGCCGGGAGCTGTTCGACGTGCCGGACGGGCCGCTCCCGGCGGGCGACACGCCGGCCCCGGTCCGCTTCCTCCCGGAGTACGACAACGCGTTCCTCGCGCACGCCGACAGGTCCCGGGTCGTCCTCTCCGGCATGCCGCCGTGGACGGACGTCGGGTGGGGGCCGGTGCTCGTGGACGGGTTCGTGGCCGCCCGGTGGAGGCTGGTGGGCGAGGCCGACGAGACCGTGCTGCGGGTCGAGCCGTTCCGCCCCCTGACGGAGGACGCCGAGGTCGAGGAGGAGAGGGCCCGCCTGGCGGCGTTCCTCGAGGCCACTACGCGGTGGGTCGGGAGCGTCCCGTCGATGGGCGGTAGGTGCTCCGTCGCTTGTCTCCCCCGATCCTCGGGGACGATGAGGGCGACCCCCTTGACACGCCGCAGGGTCTGCCTCTACGTTCCGCGGTATGGTTCGACCAATTTGGTCGGACCTATCTCGGAGCGGAGGATCCCCAGAGGAGGGGGGCGTGGATCGCGAAGCGCGTGTTAAGGAGCTGGGGCTCGAGATTCCCGATTTCACCGTGACTCCCTACTACGGGCCGAGCTACGGCAGCATGAAGGCCCATCACCAGGTCGGACCGCTCCTGTTCCTCAGCGGGCACGTCCCCGAGCACCCGGACGGCACCGTGCTCCACCCCGGGCGCCTCGGCGCGGAGGTGACGATCGAGCAGGGCTACGAGGCTGCCCGGTTGGCCGGGATCAACTGCCTCGCCGGCATCCGGTACGCGGTGGGCGACCTGAACCGGGTGCGGAGCATCGTCCGCTCGCTCTGCTTCGTGGTCTGCACGCCCGAGTTCCACGACGTGCACCTCGTCTCGAGCGGCGCCACCGACCTGTTCCGCGACGTGTTCGGCGAGGAGGCGGGGCTCGGCGGGCGCGCGACGATCGGCGTGACGAGCCTCGCCCGGAACCACTGCTTCGAGATCTGGCTCACCGTGGAGGTGGAGGAGTGATCCGTCGAGGGAGCCGTGCACCGGCGATCGCGCTGCCGCTGGCGGCGATCCTCATGCTCGCGGCCTGCGCGGGGCCGGGGGCTGGGGGGAGCGCCGGAGGGTCCGGGGTCTTCAAGATTGGTTTCACGGGGACGCTGTCCGGCGAGTTCGCGAGCTACGCGGTGGAGATGCGGCAGGGTGTGGAGCTCGCTGTCGACGAGATCAACGCGGCGGGCGGGGTCGAGGGCGCGCGCGTTGAGATCGTGGTCGCGGACGATCGCGGCGAGCCCTCGCAGGGGCCGGTCGTGGCTCAGCGCTTCTGTGACGACGAGGACATCAAGGTCGTCCTCGGCTACTCGTTCTCCAGCGTGGCCCTGGCCGCTGTCCCTGTCTACGACCGTTGCGGACTGCCGGTCCTCGCGTCCGCGGTCACGAGCCCCGATTTGTCGGGATCCAGCCGGTATTTCTTCCGGAACGTCCTGACGGACGCGGTCCAGGGGGCGCAGATGGGCCGTTACGCCGTCGACGTCCTCGGGTTCCGGCGGATCGCCACGCTCCACCAGGTGGACGACTACGGCAACGGGGTGAACGCGGCGTTCGAGTCGGCCGTCCGGGAGGCGGGCGGGGAGATCGTCAGCAGCGACGGGTACCAGCTCGGCACGAAGGACTTCCGCGGACAGCTCACCCGGATCGACTCGGTCGACCCCGACGCGATCTTCGTGGGCGGCTTCTACCCCGAGGCGGCCAAGATCGCGGAGCAGGCGCGGGACCTGGGCCTCGGACAGCGGATCCTCGGGACCGACGGCAGCCTGAGCCCGGACCTGATCGCGCTAGGAGGGGAGAGCGTCGAGGGGATGATCCTCTACGGACTCTTCCACCCGAGCCTGGAGAGCCCCGAGGTCCAGCGGTTCGTGTCGTCGTTCGAGGAGCGGTTCGGGCAGGAACCCAGCAGCTGGTCCGCGCTCGCGTACGACGCGGTGTACGCGGTGAAGGCCGCGGTCGAGTTGGCGGGCGGCACCTCTCGGGATGACGTGCGCGAGGGCCTGGCCGGCGTGGAGAACGTGCCCGGCGTGACGGGGCCGACGAGCTTCAACGAGGAAGGGGACCGTATCACGAACGTCCTCTTCCTCACGGTGCGCGATGGCGAGTTCGTCCCCGCGGAGAAGCAGCTGTAAGG
>DATLZP010000244.1:0-8654 GCA_035573935.1 Actinomycetota bacterium | reverse complement strand
ATGCCGCCCACCCGGGCCTTCGGGCTGGCCCTGCGATTCCCCCCGGCCCACCCCGCGGTGATCGCCGAGGTGAAGCGGGCCTCGCCGTCGGTCGGTCCGATCGCGGACCGGGACCCGGCCCGCCAGGCCCGGGCCTACGAGGACGGGGGGGCGGCGGCGGTGTCGGTGCTGACCGAGCCCCGGCACTTCGGCGGGGCCCTGGCCGACCTCCGGGCCGTCCGCCTGGCGACCTCGCTCCCCGTGCTGCGGAAGGATTTCCTCGTCCACCCGGCCCAGGTGCTCGAGTCCCGGGCCGCCGGGGCGGACGCCGTCCTGCTGATCGCCGCCGCCCTCCCCGGCCCGGAGCTCGAGGCGATGCTGGCGGCGGCGGGGGACCTGGGGCTCGACGCGCTGGTCGAGGTGCACGCCGAGGCCGACCTGGCGCGGGCGGTGGACGCCGGCGCCGACCTGATCGGCGTGAACGCCCGCGACCTGGAGACGCTCGAGGTGGACGGGGAGCGGGCCCTCCGGCTCGTCCGGAGCGTGCCGCCGGACCGGGTGGCGGTCCTGGAGAGCGGGATCGCCTCCCGCGAGCAGGTCGGGCGGGCCGTGGAGGCCGGGGCTCGGGCGGTGCTGGTCGGGGAGCACCTGATGCGGGCCCCGGACCCGGCGGCGGCCATCCGGGCCCTCCTGGGGGCGGCGTGACGGGGAAGGCCGGCGCAGAGGCCGGGACGGCCCTCCCGGACGCCCGGGGGCGCTTCGGACCCTACGGGGGGCGCTACGTCCCGGAGGTCCTCATCCCGGCCCTGGACGAGCTGGCCGCCGCGTGGGCCGAGCTCCGCGACGACCCCTCGTTCCGGGCGGAGCTGGGCGAGCTGCTCCGGTCGTACGTGGGCCGGCCGACGCCGCTCACGGAGGCCGCCCGGCTCTCGGAGCGCCTGGGGTACCGGGTGTTCCTGAAGCGGGAGGACCTGGCGCACACCGGGGCCCACAAGATCAACAACACCGTGGGCCAGGTCCTCCTGGCCCGCCGGCTGGGGAAGCGGCGGGTGATCGCGGAGACCGGGGCCGGGCAGCACGGCGTGGCCACGGCCACGGCCTGCGCGCTGTTCGGGATGCCCTGCGTCGTGTACATGGGGGAGGAGGACACGAGGCGCCAGGCGGTGAACGTGGCCCGGATGGAGCTGCTCGGCGCGGAGGTCGTGCCGGTCCGGGCCGGGTCGGCGACGCTCAAGGAGGCGATCAACGAGGCCCTCCGGGACTGGGCGGGCTCGGTCCGGGACACCCACTACGTCCTGGGCTCCGTGGTCGGGCCCCACCCGTTCCCCGCCCTGGTCCGGGACCTCCAGCGGGTGATCGGGGACGAGGCCCGCCGCCAGCTCCGGGGGGTCCTGGGCGGGGACCCCGATGCCGTCGTGGCCTGCGTGGGGGGCGGGAGCAACGGGATCGGGATGTTCACCGCGTTCGTGGGGGCGCCCGGGGTGCGGCTGGTCGGGGTGGAGGCGGGGGGGACGGGCTCGGAGCTGGGGCGGCACTGCGCCTCGCTCACGCTGGGCCGGCCCGGCGTCCTCCACGGGGCGCTGTCCTTCCTCCTCCAGGATCCCCAGGGGCAGGTGGCCCCCACGCACTCGATCTCGGCCGGCCTGGACTACCCGGGGGTGGGGCCCGAGCACGCCTACCTCCGGGAGTCGGGGCTGGCAGAGTACGTGAGCGCCACGGATGCCGAGGCCCTGGCCGGGTTCCGGGCCCTGGCCGAGAGCGAGGGGATCCTCCCGGCCCTGGAGCCGGCCCACGCCATCGGGTGGCTCCTGCGCCGCCCGCTCCCCGAGGGGGCCACGGTCGCCGTCTGCCTCTCGGGCCGGGGCGACAAGGACCTCGACACGGTGCGCCGGGCCCTGGGCACGCTGCCGGGCGGCCTGGGAGGAGCCCCTGGTGCCTGAGGGGAACGGGCCCCCCGGATCGGGCCTGGAGGCGCCGCTCCGGGCCCGCCTGGCGGCCGGGGGGCGGATCGTCGTCCCCTACGTCACCGGCGGCCTGCCCGGGGTGGACCCCGACCTGCTCCGCCGGCTGGAGGCGGCCGGGGCGGACGCCATCGAGGTGGGCATCCCGTTCTCCGATCCCGTGATGGACGGCCCGGTGGTGCAGGAGGCGTCCCGGAGGGCCCTGGCGGCGGGGGCCACCGTGGACCTCGTGCTGGCCACCGTGGAGGAGGCCGGCCTGGGCATCCCCGTGGTGCTCATGACCTACCTGAACCCCGTGTGGGTCCGCGGCTTCGGCGCGTTCCTGGAGGCGGCGGCGTCCCGGGGCGTCTCGGGGGTGGTGATCCCCGACCTCCCGGTGGACGAGGCCGCCGACTGGACGCGGGCCTGCGCCGCGGCGGGGGTGGCGCCGGTCTTCCTGGCGGCGCCGGGCACCGCGCCGGCCCGGCTCCGGGCCATCGCCTCGGCCTCCCGGGGGTTCGTGTACTGCGTCTCGACCTACGGGGTGACCGGGGAACGGGACGCCCTGGCCACGACGGCGAAGGAGCTCGTGGCGAGCCTCCGACCCCTCACCGACCTCCCCCTGCTGGTGGGGGTGGGGATCGCCACGCCGGCCCAGGCCGAGGAGGCGTGCCGGTTCGCCGACGGGGTGGTGGTGGGAAGCGCGATCGTCCGTCGGCTGCTCCAGGGGGACCCGGAGGGGGCGGTCGAGCTCACGGCGGCGTTCGGGAAGGCCGTGGGCGTCGGAAGCTCCACCGGTCCCCCCACCCGTACAACGGAGGGGAGACCGTCCGGGCCCCCGGCCCGCTGACTGGTGCCCGGGTCGGCTTCGTGGTAAGTACGCACCCGAGCACGGAGGGGGTGTCCGACCGGGGGCCGGGAGGGTCCGCGGCGGCCCCGGACGGCTCCGCAGGCAGGGAGAGCAAGGAGGGGGCGCGCATGAGGGAACCCAGATGGTTGGCACGCGTCGCGCTGGTCGCGGTCCTCGCGCTCGTCGGGGCGGCGTGCGCCGAGGAGGCACCGCCCGGGGGCGGCGGACAGCAGGGCGTGGACTGCGCGACGGTCGAGTTCGGGTGCGTCGAGGTCGGTGCGGACGAGCCGATCAAGATCGCCGCGCTCCAGACGCTCACCGGCGACGCGGCCGCGCTGGGCCAGGACCAGGTCTACGGGCTCCGCCTGGCCATCGACTACCTCGACGGCAGCTTCGACGGGACCCCCGGGCAGATCCTGGGCCACGACGTGGAGCTGGTCGAGGAGGACGAGCAGTGCACCGCGGAGGGCGGGCAGGCCGGCGCCACCCGGCTGGCCGCCGACCCGAAGCTCGTGGCGGTGTTCGGTACGACCTGCTCGAGCGCCGCGCTGGGCGTGGCGGACACGATCCTCGGGGAGCAGGGGATCCTGCTGATCTCGGGTTCCAACACGAACCCGAACCTGACCGCCGAGGGGGTCCACAACCCCTTCTACGCGCGGACCGCGCACAACGACAAGATCCAGGGCGCCGTCGTCGCGGAGTTCGTCTACAACGAGCTCGGGGCCCGGAAGGCGGCCACGATCAACGACGAGAGCCCGTACGCCGACGCGCTGGCGGCGGTGTTCCGGGCGGTGTTCGAGGCCCTGGGCGGCGAGATCACCGGGTTCGAGAAGGTCCAGTCCACGGACACGGAGTTCGGCCCGGTCCTCACGCGGCTCGCCGAGGGAAGGCCCGACGTCCTGTACTATCCGGACTTCCCGCAGGTCTGCGGGCTGGTCACGGCGCAGGCCCGGGACATGCCGGCCTTCGCCGATGCGATCCTCGTGGGGTCGGACGGCTGCGCCTCGAAGGACGCCCTCGACCTGGCGGGCGACGCGGCGGAGGGCTGGTACCGCTCGGGTCCCGACACCACCGGGTTCCAGGGCGGTGACTTCTACCAGAACGAGTTCCTCCCCGCGTACCTGGACCAGTTCGGGGTGGACGCGGCGCTGTCCGTGTTCCACGCGCACATCTACGACGCCTTCAACATCTGGAAGGAGGCGCTGGAGAAGGTCGCGATCGAGAACGACGACGGTTCGCTCACGATCCCCCGGATGGCCCTCCGGGACGCCCTGTTCCAGACCTCGGGCTACCAGGGGCTGACCGGCACGATCACGTGCACGGAGCTGGGGGACTGCGCGACCGACGTGGTGATCGCCATCTTCCAGGCCCCGGGGTGGCCGGAGCTCGATCCGAAGGCCGAGCCCGTCTACACGGACACGAAGTCCCTGCAGGAGGTCGCGGAGCAGTACGGCGTCTAGCACGCCGGCCGAGCGCCGACGCGGCGGGCGGGGGACGCGGACCCCGCCCGTCGCGGCCGCTCGGGGGATTGGACTAGGCTTCGAGCCATGACCAGGGCGGCCACGGAGGGGCTTTCGGGGGAGGGGGTCGGACTCCGCCGGGTCGAGCGGTTCCCCATCCGGCGGGTGCTCCTCGTGCTGGTCTCGGTGATCACGGCCCTGTTCGTCGTGATCGGGTCGTGGAAGACCCTGACCCTCCCTGCCGGGAGGGGATACTCGGCCGGCGCGTGGCGCGACTTCCTCGTGCTGGGCGTGGCGCAGGGGGCCGTCTTCGCCCTCATCGCGCTGGGGTACTCCCTGGTCTACGGCATCCTGCGGATGATCAACTTCGCCCACGGCGAGGTCTTCATGATGGGGGCGTACGCCTCGTACTTCTTCGCCGCCGCCTACGGACGGAGCGGGTTCCTCGATCGCAGCCCGGCCCTGGCCCTGCTGATCCTGTTCGCCGTGGCCATCGTGGTCTCGTCGTCGGTGGCGGTGCTCCTGGAACGGGTGGCCTACCGGCCGCTGCGCCGCGCGCCGCGCCTCGTGCCCCTCATCACCGCGATCGGGGCGTCGCTGTTCCTCCAACACGCCGCGCTGGGTCTGTTCGGCGCCCAGACCCAGGGCTACCCCAGGCCCGACGCCCTGAAGGGCTCGTGGAGCATCCTCGGCGTCCCCGTGGGCCGGGTCTCGGCGCTCGTCGTGCTGGTCTCGGCCGCGATGGTGCTGATCCTCAGCTACTTCGTCCGCAGCACGAAGCTGGGGAAGTCGATGCGTGCTGCCGCGGAGGACCAGGAGATCGCGAGCCTGATGGGGATCAACGTGGACCGCGTCATCATGTTGACGTTCGCGGTGGGCGGCGTGCTGGCCGGCGTGGCCGGCGTGCTGTTCGCCCTCCGCTTCCAGTTCGTCCACTACTCGATGGGGTTCGCGCCCGGCATCGCCGCCTTCACGGCCGCGGTCCTGGGGGGGATCGGCAGCATCGCGGGAGCGGCGCTGGGCGGCCTGGCGCTCGGGGTCCTCCAGTCCATCGGGCCGGCGCTCTTCCTCTCCGGGTTCAACGTGCCGTCGCCCTTCCAGCTGAAGGACGTCGTCACGTTCTCGGTCCTCGTCCTCGTGCTGATCTTCCGACCGGGCGGGATCCTGGGTCGGGAGGAGGTGCAGAAGCTGTGAGCGGGGCCCGGCTGCGCGAGGGCGCCCGGGCCGGCCTGATCGGCGGGGCCGTCTTCGTGTTCCTGGGGATGGTCGGCATGATCGCCAACTTCGCCGGCCTGAGCCTGGTGGGCTCGCAGGTCACGCTGGGCCTCGTGCTGATGCTCCTCCCGGCGCTCATCGCGGCGGCGACCGCCGCCCGTCCCCGGGTCGAGGCCGGGGAGGTGCGGCGGCTCCCCACCCCGGCCGCCGCGGCCACGGGGATCGCGGCCGGCGCCGTCACAGGGGCCGTCGTGGCGGCCGCCCTCCTCGTGGTCGAGGTGGTGACCGTGGAGCGGATCCGCTCCGTCTTCGTGAGCGTGTCGCCAACCCTCGTCGGCATCGTGGCGTTCCACCGGACGTGGGCCGTGGCCGCGGCCATCCACGTGGCGGGCGGGGCCGTCCTGGGCGCGGCGGGCGGGGCCTACCGCTCGCTCGCACCGGACGTGCGTCGTCCCGTGGCCGTGGGGCTGGGGACGGTGCTCGTCCTGGGGCTCCTCCAGCGCCTGGTCCCGACGATCCTGTTCGAGCTCGGCCTCCGGAGCGACTGGCTGTACAGCCGGACGACGCTGGGGCTGACGTGGCCCGGGGCCGGGCTGGCGTTCGCGGCGGGGGCCGGGGGATGGGTGATCTGGCGGCGGCGCCGCCGGTGGCAGCCCGGCGGCCCCCTCGAGCGGCTGGCCGAGGGGGAGCGGGCCACGAGGATCGCCCTGGGCGCCGTGGTGCTGGTCGGGCTCCTGGCCCTCCCGCTGCTGGCGGGCTCCGTGATCTCCGAGATCCTGGGCCTGGTGGCCGTGTTCCTGCTGCTGGGGCTGGGCCTCAACGTCGTGGTCGGGTACGCGGGACTGCTCGACCTGGGCTACGTGGCCTTCTTCGCGGTGGGCGCGTACTTCACCGCGCTCCTCACGGGGGCCGACATCGTGGCCGTCCTGGGGACCGCGGAGCCGGCGTTCTCGCTCCACCTGAGCTTCTACGCGGCGCTGCCCATCGTGATCCTGCTGGCGGCGGGGATCGGCATCCTGATCGGCGCCCCGGTGCTCCGCCTCCGCGGGGACTACCTGGCCATCGTGACGCTGGGGTTCGGCGAGATCGCCAGGATCGTCTTCGCGTCGGAGTGGCTGCAGCCGGTGGCGGGCGGAGCCCAGGGGCTCCGGGCCGTCACGCCGGCGCCGATCCTGGGGATCGGGTTCCGCCAGCCCCAGCGCTTCTACTACCTGGCCCTGGCCGCCTGCCTGCTCGCGATCTTCGTCTCCCGGCGGCTGGCCGACTCCCGGATCGGCCGGGCCTGGACCGCGATGCGGGAGGACGAGCAGGTGGCCGAGGCGATGGGCATCAGCACCGTGAAGTACAAGCTGCTCGCGTTCGCCATCGGCGGCGCCGTGGGGAGCCTGGGCGGCGCCCTCTTCGCCGTGAAGCTCTCGACCGTGCAGCCCGACAGCTTCACGATCCTGGTCTCGATCGTGGCCCTGGCCATCGTGATCCTGGGGGGGATGGGGAGCATCCCGGGGGTCGTGGTGGGGGCCCTGGTCCTGATGGGCCTGCCGGGGCTCCTGGCGCAGTTCGAGGAGTTCCGCCTGCTGATCTACGGCGCGGTCCTCATCGCCGTGATGATCCTCCGGCCCCAGGGCCTGATCCCGAACGTCCGGCGGATGCGGGAGCTCAAGGAGGAGGAGCGGCTCCAGGACGCCTGGCTCCGGGCCGGGGAGCAGGCCGGCGAGGAGCCCGAGGTGGCGGTGGCGGGGGAGGAGGCCAGGCCCTGATGGCGCTCCTCGAGTGCCGGGACGTGACGAAGGCCTTCGGGGGCCTGGCCGCGCTGCAGGGCCTCGACCTCGACGTCCAGGTCGGGGAGATCGTCTCGGTGATCGGCCCGAACGGGGCCGGCAAGACGACCCTCTTCAACGTGATCACGGGGATCTACGAGCCCGACGACGGCCGGATCCGCTTCGACGGCCAGGGCCTGGCCGGCCTGAAGCCCAACCAGATCACGAAGCTCGGCATCGCCCGGACCTTCCAGACCGTCCACCTGTTCGCCAACATGACCGTCCTGGAGAACGCGATGGTCGGCCAGCACTGCCGGACCCGGGCCGGCCTGGTGAGCTCGGTCCTGCGGCTGCCCTCGCAGCGGGCCGAGGAGGAGCGGGTCCGGGAGAGGGCCCGGCAGGCCCTGGCTTTCTTCGGGCCCCGGCTGACCGGTTACCGGGAGGACCAGCCGGCGTCCGTGCTCTCCTACGCCAACCGCCGCCGGCTGGAGATCGCGCGGGCCCTGGCCACCGAGCCGAAGCTCCTGCTCCTCGACGAGCCGACGGCCGGCATGAACCCCGTCGAGACCCAGGAGCTCACCCGGCTGATCGGGCGGATGCGGGACGAGCTGGGCCTCACGATCCTCGTGATCGAGCACGACATGCGCGTGGTGAAGGGGGTCTCCGACCGGGTGGTGGCCCTCGACTACGGCCGGAAGATCGCGGAGGGCACGTACGAACAGGTCGCCCACGACGAGCGGGTGATCGAGGCCTACCTGGGCCGGCGGGCGGTGGAGTCGGCGTGACGGACGTGCCTCCCGGGGAGGCCACCTCGGCCGCGGAGGCGGGGGAGCGGGACGGCGCGCGCCCCGTGCTGCAGCTCGTGGACGTCTCCACGCACTACGGGCTGGTGGCCGTCCTGCGGAAGGTGAACGTGGAGATCTTCCCCGGGGAGATGGTCTGCCTGTTGGGGGGCAACGCGAGCGGCAAGACCACGACGCTCAAGACGATCCTGGGGATGGTGCGCCCCTCCGAGGGGGAGGTCCGGCTGCACGGGGAGCGGATCGACGGCCTCCCCACGTCGGAGATCGTCCGCCGGGGGATCACGATGGTCCCGGAGAACCGCCGCCTGTTCGGGGCGATGACCGTCCGGGAGAACCTCGAGCTCGGGGCCTACCTCCGGACGGACCGGGAGGGGATCCGGGAGGACATGGAGCGGATGCTCGAGGTCTTCCCCCGGCTCAAGGAACGCCTCGGCCAGAAGGCCGGCACGCTGTCCGGGGGGGAGCAGCAGATGGTGGCGATGGCCAGGGCCCTGATGGCCCGGCCGGCCGTGCTGCTGATGGACGAGCCCTCGATGGGGCTGGCCCCCATCCTCGTGGAGCAGGTGTTCGACATCATCGAGCAGATCCACGCCCTGGGGACCACGATCTTCGTGGTCGAGCAGAACGCGAACATGGCCCTCCAGGTCGCC
>DATLZP010000243.1:0-3547 GCA_035573935.1 Actinomycetota bacterium | reverse complement strand
GTGGTCTCGATGGGCGGCATCGTCTCCGGGCGCTCCGTGCCGGTCGGCGGGTTCGACCTGGACGCGGCGATCCAGGACCACGTGCGGCGGACCTACGGCGTGGCCATCGGGGACCGGGCGGCGGAGCAGGTCAAGGTGGCGGTCGGCACCGCGTTCCCGTCCCAGCACGGCTCGGCGGCGGTGGTCCGGGGACGGGACCTCGGGACCGGGGACACCGTGGAGGTCACGGTCTTCGAGGACGAGGTCCGTCAGGCCATGGCGGAGCCCGTGGGCCGGATCGTCGAGGGGACCCGGCGGTGCCTGGCGGAGGCTCCGCCGGAGCTCACCCACGACATCCTCGAGACCGGCGTGTTCCTCACCGGGGGCGGATCGCTCCTCCGGGGCCTCGACGTCCTGGTGGCCCAGGAGTGCGAGGTCCCGGTGCATCTCGCGGAGCGCCCCCTCGACACCGTCGTCGTGGGCGCGGGCCGGATGCTGGAGCGTCTGGCCGAGTACCGGTCCTCGTTCCAGCTGGTGCGGGGCCCGGCGGGGGGCGGGCGGTGACGTTCTCCATCGTGGCCGCCGATCCCGGGGCCGGGGACTGGGGCGTGGCCGTGGCGTCGAAGTTCCCGGCGGTGGGGGCGGTGGTCCCCTGGGCCCGGGCCGGTGCCGGCGCGGTGGCCACCCAGTCCTGGGCCAACACCGACCACGGGCCCGAGGGGCTGCGGCTGATGAGCGAGGGGCTCTCCGCCCGGGAGGCGCTGCGCCGCCTGGTGGAGGGCGACGAGGGTCGCGACCAACGCCAGCTGGGGCTGGTCGACGCGGCCGGCGAGCCGGCCACGTTCACGGGCCCCGGCTGCCTGCCCTGGGCCGGGGGGCGCACCGGGGAGGGCTTCGCCTGTCAGGGGAACATCCTGGTGGGGGAGGAGGTCGTGGCGGCGATGGCCCGGGCCTTCGAGGGATCCGGGGGGGACCTGGTGGACCGCTTGCTCGCGGCGCTCTCGGCCGGTGACGCGGCCGGCGGCGACCGCCGGGGCCGGCAGAGCGCGGCGCTCCTCGTGGTCCGGGAGGGGGGAGGCTACGAGGGCCGCAACGACCGGTACGTGGACCTCCGGGTCGACGATCACCCCGACCCGGTGGGGGAGCTCCGCCGGGTGTTCGAGGTGTACGACCGGGAGATCCTGGTCCGCCACGACCCGCTCCATCCCCTCACCCCGGAGCTGGCCCGGGAGGTGCAGCGGCGCCTGGCCGCCCTGGGCCGCTACGACGGGCCGGAGAGCGGGGAGCTCGACGCCCCGACCCGCCGGGCCCTCGAGGCCTGGGCGGGGGAGCTCAACCTCGAGGGGCGGCTCCGCGACGACGATCTGTTCTCCGACCAGCTGCTCCGGGAGCTCCGGGACGTGACGCCCGAGGTGCGGTGAGGCCGGGTGGCCGGGACGAGCCCCGCCCCGCCTGCCGGGACGAGCCCGGCCCTAGCCCAGGTACCGCTCGAACTGCAGGCGCACGAGGTGCCCGGCCTGGTACAGCGCCAGGGCCATGGCCACCGCCGCCACCACGATGAGGACGATCAGCCCGAGGAGCCCGAGCACCCGCGTCCGGAGCGGGAGGTGGACGGGAGGCAGGTCCGCCCGGCGGTAGGCGAACGCCTGCCCGATCGGGCCCTCGGGCGCGTCCGCCCTCGAGGCCGGTGGGGGATCCTCGGCGGGGACGACCACCGGGGCCGGCTCCCCGGGCGCCGGGGGGGCCACGGGCGGCGTCGGGGGGGCCTGGGAGGGCCCGTCCGCCACGGGCACCTCCAGGGACTCCTCCGGCGCCAGCCGCCGCCCGACGCGGGCGGCCACCAGGTACACGAGGATCCCGGCGATCAGCGAGGCGGCGGCGACGAGGACGTACTCCACGACCCTTCCGACCGGAGCGTACCCCGGGCGGTTCCGTCCCACGCGGAGGTGGGGGGGACCTGACGTGCCCCGGGCACGACGGGGCCTCCCCCGCTGGGCGTGGCTGCCGCTCGCGGTCGCCCTGGCGGCCGCGGCGGCCTGGGTGCCCCTCCCGCTCTACGGGGTGGGGCCGGGGACCGCGTACGACGCCGAGTCGCTGATCACGGTCCGGGGACGTCCGGAGCACCGGGACGGGGGGGCCGTCCTTCTCACGACGGTCTCCTTCCGGCGGCTCTCGGCGCTGGACGCGCTCCTGGCGTGGCTCGACCCGGCCTGGACCGTGGTGCGGCCGGAGGCCCTGTTCGCACCGGGGGAGACCGAACGGGAGGAGGAGCGGCGCTCGGAGCGGGAGATGGACCGGAGCAAGGTGGACGCGGCCGCCGTGGTGGCGTCCCGGGTGGCCGGGTACCCGGACCGACACCGCCCGGGGGCGCTCGTCGAGCTCGTGGTCCCCGGGTGCCCGGCGGCGCCCGAGCTCGCGCCGGGCGACGTGATCGTCCGGATCGATGGGACGCGGGTCCGGGACGAGCGGCAGGCGGGGCGCCTGATCCGGACCGCCGGGGCGGGGGAGGCGCTCGCCCTGGAGGTTCGATCGGGAGGGTCCCGGCGGACGATCCGGCTCGCGCCCGAGCCCTGCGCCGGGAGCGATCGGGCGGTCCTGGGCGTCGTGCTGATCGACAACCTCCCGTTCGGGGTCCGGATGGCGATCGGCGACGTGGGCGGTCCGTCGGCCGGCCTGGCCTGGGCCCTGGGGCTGTACGACCTGCTCACGCCGGGGGATCTGACCGGGGGCCGGACGATCGCCGCGAGCGGCTCCGTCGACCTCCAGGGCCGCGTGGGCGCCGTGGGCGGGATCGCGGCCAAGGTCCATGCGGCCGCCGGGGCCAGGGCCACCGTCTTCGTCGTGCCCCGGGACGATGCGGCCGAGGCCCGGAGCGCCGGCGTGGCCGGGATCCGGATCGTCCCCGTCCGCACGTTCGACGAGGCGGTGCGGTTCCTCGAGGGCATGGCGGGGGAGGGCGGGTGATAGGCTGCCCGGGCCCGGCGGGCGCGGTCGGGTGGCGCGTGTGGCCCGGGCGCGGAGCCCACCGAGGGGAGGCCGCTGGAGCGTGGCACGCATCGTGATCCCCGAGCGCCGCCGGCGGTGGCCGGCCGCGGGGCTCGTCGCCGGCGTCGTCCTGCTCATCCTCCTCTCCGCCCTGTCCGGCTTCTACGTGGACCTCCTGTGGTTCCGGGAGGTCGGCTACGCCAGCGTGTTCTGGACGATCCTCCGGACCAAGGTCGGCTTGGCCCTGATCGCCGGGCTCGTCTTCTTCGTGCTGCTCTACGCCAACCTCCTGATCGTCCGGTGGCTGACGCCCGAGCACCGGGTCCTCACCCGGGAGGAGGAGATCGTCGAGCGCTACCGGACGGCGTTCGAGCCCTACCTGTGGTGGCTCCTCCCCCTGTTCGCCGCGGTGCTCGCGTTCTTCGTGGGGCTCGGGGCCACGGCGCGGTGGTCGACGTTCCTGCTCTGGCGGAACGCGGGCGGGGTGGCCTTCGGCACGGTGGACCCGTTGTTCCGCCGGGACCCGGCCTTCTACGTGTTCACCCTGCCCTGGCTGGAGTTCGTCCAGGGGTGGCTGTTCTCG
>DATLZP010000242.1:0-14339 GCA_035573935.1 Actinomycetota bacterium | reverse complement strand
GCTCGAGGCCGGCGGCGGCGAGCGCTGGCCCGGCCGGGAGGGGGGCCCCGTCGGGACCGAGGAACGCCCCCCGGCCCAAGAGGGGGAGGGCCAGGTGGGCGAGCGGGGCGAGGTCGCCGGATGCGCCGAGCGAGCCCCGCTCCGGGACGACCGGCACGAGGTCTCGGTTCAGCAGCTCCACCATCCGTTCGACGAGGAGCGGCCGGACGCCGGAGCGGCCCATCGCCAGCACGTGGGCCCGGAGGAAGAGCATCGCCCTGGCTTCCTCCCGGGACAGGGCGGGACCCACCGCCGCGGCGTGGGAGCGCACGATCCGCTCCTGGAGGAGGTCGGCCTCCCCCGGGTCTATCCGGGTGCCGGCCAGGGCGCCGAACCCCGTGGTCACGCCGTAGACGGTCTCCCCGGCCCGGACCTTCTCCTCCACCAGGGCCCGGGACGCGCGCATCCGGCCGACGGCCTCCGGGCCGAGCTCGACCGGTGCCCCCCGGGCCACCGCCACGACGTCCTCGAGCCCGATCCGCTCCCCGAGCCGCACCGGGGGACCGGACGGCCGGCTCATCCCCGCCGCACCCATGACCCTGAGCCTGGCACCGCGGCCGAGCGTACTACGGCGTCGTCCTCTGGGACCGTCGCTGTGGTAAGGAACGGACCGTGACGATCGTCCGCGCGGCGCTGGTGCTGGCCGAGGACCGCTGGCGCCGCCACCACGCCTTCGCGATGCAGGGCGGGAGGATCCTGGCCACCGGCACCCCCGAGGAGCTCGCCGCGTCGCTCCCCGACCACGACGTCCAGGACTGGGGGAACGTGGCGGTGGTGCCGGGGTGCGTGAACGGCCACGCGCACTCGTTCCAGGTGCTCCTCCGGGGGCTGGGGGACGACCTGCCGTTCGCCCGGTGGCGGGACCGCGTGCTCTACCCGTTCTCGGAGCGGCTGGACCGGGACGCCATCCGGGCCGGGGCCCTGTTCGACTTCGCGGAGATGGCCCGGGCGGGGATCACGACCACCGTGGACTTCTTCTACCTCCACGACCGAGGCAACGAGAACGACCTGGCGGTCGTGGAGGCGGCCCGGGAGGTGGGGGTCCGGCTCGTCCTGGCCCGCTCGATGTACGACTGGTCCGGCGCGCCCCGGCGGTACCTGGAGACCCCGGCCGAGGCCGTGCAGAGGTTCCGGGAGCTCCACCAGGCCCTCCGCGGGGACGCCACGGCGTTCGCCCAGCCCGCCCCCCACTCGATCCACGGGGCGAGCCCCGACATGATCCGGGCCGGGGCCGACCTGGCGGCGGAGCTCGACCTCCCGTTCCACATCCACGTGGCGGAGGGCCGCTACGAGCGCGACGCCTCGCTGGAGCGCCACGGCCTCTCGCCGGTCCGCTTCCTCGACGCGCTCGGCGTGCTCTCGGAGCGGACCGTGATGGTCCACTGCGTGTGGGTGGACGAGGACGACCTCCAGGTGATGGCGGAGCGGGGCGTGCGGGTCGTGCACAACCCGAGCGCCAACGCGTTCCTCGGGGACGGGATCGCCCCGTTCCGGGACATGGTGGCCCGCGGCATCCCGGTCTGCCTGGGGACGGACGGCGGGTGCACGAACAGCCGGCAGAGCATCTTCGAGGAGATGCGGATGGCGGCCCTCCTGGCCAAGGCGGTGCGGGCCGACGGAGGCGCCGTCACCGCGGAGCAGGTCCTGCTGGCGGGGACGGCCCGGGGCGGGGAGGTCCTGGGGCTCCCCGTGGGCCGGATCGCCGCCGACCACGCCGCCGACCTCGTGGTCCTGGACCTCGACGCGCTCTCCCTCCAGCCGGCGGCGACCGCCGAGAAGCAGGTGGTCTACGCGATGCAGCCGGGCGCCATCCGCCGGGTCCTCGTGGGGGGCGAGCCGATCGTCGAGGACGGCCGGCTCCTCCGGGTGGACGAGGCCGAGATCCGGGCCCGGGTCGCGGCCGTCACGGCCGACTGGTCCGCGGTGGACTAGTCGCCGGCGGGGATCCCGCGCAGCAGCTCCTCCAGCCGATCGAGGAACGCGACCTGGCCGGGGAGGAGCTTCCGTCGGGCGGTCGCCAGGTCGAACCAGCCCGCCCGGTCCACCTCCGGGAACTCGGCCGTCCGTCCGGACCGCGGCGGCCACTCCATCGTGAACGTGTTGCTGCGGACCTCCGAGACGTCGAGGTCCCCCTCCACCGCCCAGGCCGACACCCGCTTCCCGCCCGGCTGGCGGAGCTCGCCCAGGGGCGCCGGCGGATCGCCGGCGGGCGGCTCCACCCCCAGCTCCTCGCGGAACTCGCGGACCGCCACGTGGAGCGGGTCCTCCTCGGGGCCGTGCTCCCCCTTGGGGATCGACCAGGCGCCGTCGTCCCGCCGGGCCCAGAACGGCCCCCCGGGGTGGACGAGGAGGACCTCCGGGCCGCCCGGGCGGCGCCGGTGGACCAGCAGGCCCGCGCTCAGCTTCGGCATGTCCCCGCCCCGCCCACGGCGTCCCGCCGCGCCGGCCCCCGCGTCACGGCGGGAGCCGCACGGACCCGTCGTCCAGGAGCGACCAGCCCGGGTTGTGCGCCACCTCCCACGGGTGGCCCTCGGGGTCGATGAAGACGCCGGAGTACCCGCCCCAGAACGTCTCCCCGGCCGGCCGGGCGATCGTCGCCCCCGCCGCCTCGGCCCGGGCCATGACCGCGTCCACCTCGGCAGGCGAGCGCACGTTGTGGGCGAGGGTCACCCCGCCCCACCCCCCGGCGTCCCGGGTCCCGCTGTCCTCGGCGAGCTTCGCCCGGTCCCAGAGGGCCAGGACGAGCCCGCCGGCCTGGAAGAACACGACGTCGTCCTGGGGCGCCGCCCCGGCCCGCCAGCCGAGCGCCTCGTAGAACCGGCGGGCCCGGGCCAGGTCGCGGACCCCGAGCGTGATGACGCTGACCCGCTGCTCCACGCCGCTACCCCAGCCAGGGGAGGCGGATCCCCCGCTCCCGGGCCACCTCGAGGGCCCGCTCGTA
Source organism: Actinomycetota bacterium (assembly GCA_035573935.1). Lineage (GTDB taxonomy): Bacteria > Actinomycetota > UBA4738 > UBA4738 > HRBIN12 > DATLZM01. Next base: position 11,359 of record DATLZP010000242.1, on the reverse strand, counting down.
CCCGGCGTCGGCGTGGCGGACGACGCCCAGCCCGGGGTCGGTGGTGAGCACCCGCTCCAGCCGTTCCGCGGCCTCGTCGGTCCCGTCCGCCACCACGACCATCCCCGCGTGGAGGGAGTAGCCGATCCCCACCCCGCCCCCGTGGTGGACCGAGACCCAGTGCGCGCCGGCCGCCGTGTTCACCAGGGCGTTCAGCACCGGCCAGTCGGCGATCGCGTCGCTCCCGTCCCGCATCCCCTCGGTCTCCCGGTAGGGGCTGGCCACGCTCCCGGCGTCGAGGTGGTCGCGGCCGATCACGATCGGCGCCCCCACCTCCCCGCGCCGGACCATCTCATTGAACCGGAGCCCGGCCGCGGCCCGCTCCCCGTACCCGAGCCAGCAGATCCGAGCGGGGAGCCCCTGGAAGCGGACCCGGTCCTCGGCCATCCGCAGCCACCGGTGGAGGCGCGCGTTCCCGGGGAAGAGCTCCATCACCGCCCGGTCGGTGGCCAGGATGTCGGCGGGGTCGCCGGAGAGCGCCACCCACCGGAACGGCCCCTTGCCCTCGCAGAACATCGGTCGGATGAACGCCGGGACGAACCCCGGGTAGGAGAACGCGCGCTCGAAGCCCCCTTCCCGCGCGCCGGCCCGGAGGTTGTTCCCGTAGTCGAACACGACCGCCCCGGCCTCGCCGAAGCCCACCATCGCCTCGCAGTGCGCGGCCATCGAGGCCAGCGCCCGGGCCACGTAGCCATCCCGGTCCCGGGCCCGGAGCTCGGCCGCCTCGGCCACCGTGACCCCGGCCGGGATGTACCCCCCCAGGGGATCGTGGGCGCTGGTCTGGTCCGTCACCACGTCGGGCCGGAAGCCCCGCGCCAGCAGCTCGGGGTGGATCTGGGCGGCGTTCCCCAGCAGGCCCACGGAGAGGGGCTCGCCCGCCGCCCGGGCCTCCTCCACCCAGCGCAGGGCCTCGTCCGGGTCGGCGGTCTCCCGGTCCAGGTAGCCGGTCTTGATCCGCCGCTCGATCCGCTCCGGGTCCACCTCCACGCAGAGGGCCACGCCCTCGTTCATCGTCACCGCGAGGGGCTGGGCGCCCCCCATGCCGCCCAGGCCGGCCGTGAGCACCACCCGGCCCCGGAGGCTCCCCCCGAAGCGCTGCGACGCGCACTCGGCGAACGTCTCGTAGGTCCCCTGGAGGATCCCCTGGGTCCCGATGTAGATCCAGGAGCCCGCGGTCATCTGCCCGTACATCGTGAGGCCCTTGGCCTCGAGGTCCCGGAACGTGTCGCGGTCGGCCCACCGCGGGACGAGGAGGGCGTTCGCGATCAGGACCCGGGGGGCCATCGGGTGGGTCCGGAACACCGCGACCGGCTTCCCCGACTGGACGAGGAGGGTCTCGTCGTCGCCCAACTCGCGGAGGGAGCGGACGATCGCGTCGAAGCTCGCCCAGTCCCGGGCCGCCTTCCCCGTCCCCCCGTAGACCACGAGGTCCTGGGGGCGCTCCGCCACGTCGGGGTCGAGGTTGTTCATGAGCATCCGCAGGGCAGCCTCCTGCGGCCAGCCGCGGCACGATCGCTCGCTGCCCCGGGGCGCCCGGACCTCGCGGGCCACGCTCACACCGCGATGATACGCGGGGCCCGGGTTGCGGAGGCGACGGGGCCGCCGCTACGGTCCGGCCCGTGACCACGGGGCCCGAGCGCGTGGAGCGGACCGGGACGATCGGCGTGCTGATCGCCGACGACGAGCCCGAGCTGCGTGGCGCGCTCGCCGACCTGATCTCCTCGGAGGACCACCTCCGCCTGGTCGGCGTGGCCGCCGACGCCGACGAGGCCATCGAGCTCGCCATCTCCACCGGCCCCGACGTGGCGCTGGTCGACGTCCGGATGCCGGCGGGCGGTGGGCCCCGGGCCACCCGGGAGATCCTCCGGGCCTCCCCCGGCACCCGGGTCCTCGCCCTCTCCGCGTACGAGGACCGGGCCACGGTGCTGGAGATGCTCCGGGCGGGCGCGGTCGGGTACCTGGTGAAGGGGACCGCCCCGGACGAGATCGTGCGGGCGGTGGAGCGGGCCGCCCGGGGCCAGACCAGCCTGTCGGCCGAGGTGATGGCGGGCGTCGTCCAGGAGCTGTCGACGCAGCTGCGGCGGGAGGAGCTCGCCGCCGAGGAGCGCCGCTCCCAGGTCAGCCGGGTGCGGCGGGCCGTGGCCGGGGAGGGGCTGGCCATCGTCTTCCAGCCGATCTTCGACCTCCGGGATCGGCGGATCGTGGGCCTGGAGGCCCTGGCCCGGTTCTCCCTGGAGCCGGCCCGACCTCCGGTGGCCTGGTTCCAGGAGGCCGCCTCCGTCGGGCTCGGGGTGGACCTCGAGGTGACCGCCATCGAGCGCGCGCTGGCCGAGTTCCCCCGCCTGCCCCCCGACGCCTACCTCTCGCTCAACGTCTCCCAGGCCACGGCCCTGTCCTCGCGCTGCCGCGACCTCCTCACTGGGGCGGAGGCAGCGAGGATCGTCGTGGAGATCACCGAGCACGAGCGGGTGGAGGACTACGACGCGCTCCTCGAGGCCCTGGACGGACTCCGGGGGCTGGGGGCGCGGATCGCCATCGACGACGCGGGGGCGGGCTTCGCCAGCCTCCGGCACACGCTCCGGCTCGACCCCGACCTGATCAAGCTGGACATCTCGCTCACCCGGGACATCGACGCCGACCGGGCCCGCCGGGCCCTGGCCTCGGCCCTCATCTCGTTCGCCGAGGAGATGGGGATGACCATCGTGGCGGAGGGGATCGAGCGGCAGGCCGAGCTCGACACCCTCCTCCGGCTGGGGGTCCGGTACGGCCAGGGCTTCTTCCTGGCGAAACCGGGGCCCCTTCCGGACCGCTAGCCTCAAGGCCCCCCCTCCCCCTCCCGATGCTCTTCGGGAAGATGGAACGGATCCGGGTCCTCATCGCCGACGACGAGGGATCGGTCCGGGACGCCCTCTCCGATCTCGTCTCCTCCGACCCCTCGATGGAGCTCGTGGGCACCGCCGCCGACGCCGACCAGGCGATCGCGCTGGCCCTCGACCGCCGGCCCGACGTGGCCCTGATCGACGTGAAGATGCCGGCGGGGGGCGGCGCCCGGGCGGCCCGGGAGATCCGGGCCGGCTCCCCCCGGACCCACGTCGTGGCCCTCTCCGCCTACGAGGATCGGCGGACGGTCCTGGAGATGCTGCGGGCCGGGGTCGTGGGCTACGTGGTGAAGGGGACCGCCGCCGAGGAGATCCTCCACACGATCCGGCGCTCGACCCGGGGCCAGGGCAGCCTGTCGGTGGAGGTGACGGCCGACGTGATCCACGAGCTGGCCACCCTCCTGGAGCGCTCGGAGAGCCTGGGTCGGGAGCTCCAGGAGCTGAACCGGACGAAGAGCGAGCTGATCCAGATCCTCTCCCACGAGCTGTTCACGCCGATCACGACGATCCAGGGCTTCGCCATGACGGTGGCCGAGCACGGCGCCGACCTGCCACGGGAGGAGATGGCCCACCTCGCCGAGGGCGTGGCCCGGGCCAGCGACCGGATCCGCCGGCTGGTGGGGAACCTCGCCGCCACGTCCCGGCTGGACCGGGAGGGCGTCCACGTCGCCACCCGCCCCGCCGCGGTGGGGGACCTCGTCCAGCTGGCGGTCCAGGAGTTCCCGCGGACCGCGGATCGGATCCGTCTCCCGGACGAACCGGGGTGGGGGGCCCTCCGGGTCTGGGCCGACCTCGACCTCGCCGCCCGCGCCCTCGTGGTGCTGCTCGAGAACGCCCTGGCGCTGTCGCCGCCGGATGCACCGGTCGAGGTCCTCGTGCGCCCCCGGGGGACCGAGGTGGACGTGGCCGTGGCCGATCGGGGACCCGGGGTGGCCCCGGAGATGCGGGAGCGCATCTTCCACGCGTTCACGCAGGTCGATCCGAGCAGCACCCGGAACCACGAGGGCCTGGGGATCGGCCTGTACCTCGCCCAGCGGATCATGCGGGCCCACGGGGGCGGGGTCCGGGTTGCCGACCGGGAGGGCGGGGGCAGCGTGTTCACGCTGTCGCTGCCCGGGTTCCAGGACCCGCCGGACCCGGGCTGAGCCCCGCTACGTGCGGCGGCGGTCCATGGCCCAGGACGAGCCCTCGGAGGCCCGTTTCGTGTACCGCTTCATCTCCGTGGCCACCGCCACCACGTGGGCGAAGTGGGCGAAGCGGCGGCGGGCGGTGCTCGCGACCCCGATCGAGATGGCGAGGAGGGGGAAGCGCTGCACCTCCCCCCGCCGATCCGCCACCTCGATGAAGCCCCGCGTCCGATCCGGCGCGTCGTAGAGGCTCGGGGCGAGCCGGTCGAACCGCTCCACGATGGCCTCGGCCACCCGCTCGGCGTCCCCCGGGGGGACGAGGAGCACGAAATCGTCCCCTCCCACGTGCCCCACGAACCCGCCGTCGGCGACGAGATCGGAGACCACCTCCTGGAGCAGGCGGCCGGTGGCGCGGATCACCTCGTCGCCCCGCATGAACCCGTAGTGGTCGTTGTAGGCCTTGAAGTGATCGAGGTCGGCGTAGAGGACGGCGAAGCCCTCGCCCTCCCGGACCCGCCGCTGGATCTCCTCCTCGATCCGGACGTTCCCGGGCAGCCCGGTGAGCGGGGACTGGGCCCGCATCTCCCGGCTCCGGCGGATCACCCCCCGGATCCGGGCCAGGAGCTCCGGCGTGTCGAACGGCTTGACGATGTAGTCGTCGGCCCCGGCCGAGAACCCCTCCAGCTTGTCCGCCGACATGCCGCGGGCGGTGAGCATGATGACGGGCACGCCGGCCGTCCGGGGATCCTGCCGCAGCCTCCGGGTGAGCTCGAAGCCGTCCATCTCCGGCATCATCACGTCGGCCAGGACCAGGTCCGGGCACCGCTCCTGGGCCAGGGCCAGGGCCCGGGGGCCGTCGGGGGCCGTCCGGACCTCGAAGCCGGACGCCTCGAGCTCGATCTGGAGGAGCCGGGAGATGAAGGGGTCGTCGTCCACGACGAGGATCGAGCCGCCCCCCGGCTCCCCGCCCGGCTCCCGGGGAGAGGCCGACGGTGGTGGCCACGGCCCGGCCGAGCCCGACGGCTCCCTCGCGTCGTCCATCCCCACCTCCCCACCGGCCGGGGGCCGGGGCGGAGGATACCCCAGGCCCGGTCCGGGGTCCCCCACCTCAGCCCCCCCGCCGGTCCAGCTCGAACGAGGACCCGGGGAGCCGCTTCGCGTGGTTGCGGAGCTCCGTGGCCACGGCCACGGCCTCCGCCCGGTGGGAGAAGGACCGGCGCTCGGTCGTGGCGATGCCGATCGAGATGGCGAGGAGGGGGAACCGCCGGACCTCCCCCTGCCGGTCCTCCGCCTCCACGTAGCCCCGGCCCCGGTCCTCGGGGTCGTAGAGGGTCGGAGCCAGCCGGTCGAACCGGGCGATCACCTCCCGGGCCAGCGGGACCGCGTGCTCGGGTGCCACCACGGCCACGAAGTCGTCCCCCCCGATGTGCCCCACGAAGGCGGCGGGCCCGGCCACGTCGCGGACGGCGTCGCGGATCAGGCGGCCCGTCTCCCGCAGCGCCTCGTCCCCCCGGACGAAGCCGTAGCGGTCGCTGAACGACTTGAAGTGGTCGAGGTCCATGTACAGGAGGGCGAACGGCTCGCCGCGGTCGATCCGGCCCTGGATCTCCTCCTCGATCCGGACGTTCCCGGGGAGCCCGGTGAGGGGCGACCGATCGGAGAGGTACCGGGCCCGCCGGAGCGCCCCCCGGACCCGGGCCAGCACCTCCTGGACCTCGAACGGCTTGACCAGGTAGTCATCGGCCCCGGCCGTGAGGCCCTCCAGGCGGTCCGCGGAGATCCCCCGGGCGGTGAGCAGGATGATCGACACGCCCTCGGTGCGGGGATCGGCCCTGAGCCGGCGGACCAGCTCGAACCCGTCCATCCTCGGCATCATCACGTCCGCCAGGACCAGGTCCGGGCATCGCTCCAGCGCCGCGGCCAGCGCCTCCTCGCCGTCGGCCGCCGCCCGGACGTCGTAGCCCTCGCTCCGGAGCTCCAGGACCAGGAGCCGGGAGATGAACGGGTCGTCCTCGACCACCAGGACCGACGCGCCCCGCTCCGAGGAACCCGCTCCCTCCACCTCCGCTCCCCCTCGGGCCGGTCGAGGCGGAGGATAGCCCAGCCCGCCGGCCCGGTGGCGCCGCCCCCCGGTCGGGCATCGGCGGCCCCCCACCGGCGCCGGGTGTGGGACGATAGCCCCCGTCCGCGGAGGTGCGATGGAGGTCCTGGGGTCGATCCTGGACGCGGTGGGGGGCACGCCGCTCGTCCGGCTGCGGCGGGTGGCGGCCGGCCTCCGCCCCACCCTCGTCGCCAAGCTCGAGATGCTGAACCCCGGGGGGTCGGTGAAGGACCGGATCGGCCTCCGGATGATCGAGGCCGCCGAGCGGGAGGGGCTGCTCCGGCCGGGCGGGACGATCGTGGAGCCCACGTCCGGCAACACGGGCCACGGCCTCGCCATCGCCGCGGCCATCCGGGGCTACCGCTGCATCTTCGTGATGCCGGACAAGATGAGCCAGGAGAAGATCTCGCTCCTCCGCGCGTACGGCGCCGAGGTCGTGATCTGCCCCACGGCCGTCCCCCCGGAGCACCCCGAGAGCTACTACCGGGTGGCGGACCGCCTGACCGAGGAGATCCCCGGGGCGTTCCAGCCGAACCAGTACTTCAACCGGGAGAACCCCCGGGCCCACTACGAGACCACCGGTCCGGAGATCTGGGAGCAGACCGGCGGGGCCATCGACGTCCTCGTGGCCGGGGTGGGCACCGGGGGGACGATCACCGGGACGGCCCGCTACCTCAAGGAGCGGAAGCCGGACGTGCTGGTCGTGGGGGCCGACCCCGAGGGGTCGCTCTACTCCGCGGCCCCCGGGGAGGAGGCCCGCCCCTACCTCGTGGAGGGGATCGGCGAGGACTTCTGGCCGGAGACGTTCGATCCCTCGGTCGTCGACCGCTGGGTCCGGGTCTCGGACCGGGACTCGTTCCGCTGGGCCCGCCGGATCACGCGGGAGGAGGGGATCCTGGTCGGCGGATCGTCGGGGACCGCGATGCACGCGGCGGTGGAGGTGGCCCGGGAGCTCGACCGCGACGCGCTCGTGGTCGTGATCTTCCCCGACACGGGCCGGAACTACCTGTCGAAGCTGTACTCGGACCCCTGGCTCCTCCAGTACGGCATGCTGGAGCGACCGGCGCCGGTCCGGCTCCGGGAGGTCCTGGCCGCCAAGCGGGGCGGGCTGCCGCCGGTCGTCACGGTCGGCGCCCACGAGAAGGTCCGCCAGGCGATCGACCGCCTGGAGGGATACGGGATCTCGCAGGCCCCGGTGGTCCGCGACGGCGCGGAGAGCGTGACCGACGTCGTGGGCTCGATCCAGGAACGGGCCCTGCTCGATCGCATCTTCCGCGACCCCGACGCGCTCCAGGCCGACGTGGCGGAGGTGATGGGGCCCCCGATCCCGCTCCTCGACGTGGACGACCCCGTGGACGAGGCCTTCGCCGAGCTCCAGCGGGAGCCGGCGGTGCTCGTGGCCGACGGCGGTGCCGTGGCCGGGGTGCTCACGCGGAGCGACCTCCTCGAGTTCCTGGCCCACCACGCCACGCCCTGACCGCGGTGCGCTCGCTCGGGATCGACGTCGGGGACGACCGGAAGGGGTACGACCTGGTCCTGCTGGACGAGGACCTCCTCCCCCGGGCCCGCCACCGGGGGGTCGGCACGGAGCAGCTCGCCGCCCTCCTCCGGGCCCTCCGGCCGGACGTCGTGGCCATCGACTCCCCGCCGGCGTGGGCCCGCGACGGGGCCGGATCGCGGCGGACCGAGGAGGAGATCGCCGCCCTGGGGATCCGGTGCTTCCGCACCCCCCCGGGGTCCGTGGGGCGGGACCACCCCTTCTACGGCTGGATGCGGAACGGGATGCGGGCCTTCGCCGTGGCCGACCGGGAGGGGTACCCGCGCTACCGGGGGGGCGACGCGCGCGGGACGGCCATCGAGGTCTTCCCCCACGCCACCGCGGTCGTGCTGGCCGGCTGCCTGCCGCCCCGCCGGGTGAACAAGCGGGCCTGGAGGGCCGAGGTGCTCCGGATGGCCGGCGTGGCGGTGAAGGAGCTGCCGTCGCTGGACCAGGTGGACGCCGCGCTGGCGGCCCTGACCGGCCTCCACGCGCTGCGGGGGGACTGCTTCGCGCCGGGCGACCCCCGGGAGGGCCTCATCGTGCTCCCCCGCCGGGCCATCCCGGCCCGCCTGCCCCGGGCCGTGCTCCGCCCGGACGAGGGGGCGCAGGGGTGGTTCTTCCGCCCCTGCGGGTGCGGGGACCCCGCGTGCCACGCGCTCACCCGCTCGGAGTTCGCCCCCGGCCACGACGCGAAGCGCAAGGCCCTGCTGTGGCGGCTGGCCCGGGAGGGCCGGGAGGCGGCCCTGGAGCTCCGCCGCCGGGGGTGGGAGCTGCCGCCCGACGTCGAGGAGCTGGATCCGGGGGGGAGGAGATGAGGTTCGAGACGCGCGCCATCCACGAGGGCCAGGAGCCCGAGCCCGCCTACGGAGCCGTGACGGTCCCCATCTACCAGACGTCCACCTACGCCCAGCCCGAGGTGGGAAGGCCGATCCGCTTCGACTACGCGCGGGGCGGCAACCCCACCCGGGAGGCCCTCCAGACCGTGCTGGCCTCCCTCGAGGGCGGGACCCACGCGCTGTGCTTCGCCTCGGGCCTGGCCGCCGAGACCACGCTGCTCCTCACGCTCTCCCCCGGGGACCACCTCCTGCTGGCCGACGACGTCTACGGCGGGACCTACCGCCTGCTGGCCCGGGTCCTGGCCGACTGGGGCGTGGCCTTCGACACCGTCGACGCCACCGACCCGGGGAAGGTCCGGGCCGCCCTCCGGGACGAGACGCGGATCGTGTGGGTCGAGTCCCCCACGAACCCCATGCTCAAGGTGGTGGACCTGGCGGCCGTGGCCGAGGCGGCCCACGCCGGCGGGGCCCGGCTGGTCGTGGACAACACGTTCGCCACGCCCTACCTGCAGCGGCCGCTCGAACTCGGCGCCGACGTCGTGGTCCACTCCGTGACCAAGTACCTCGGCGGGCACTCCGACCTGGTGGGGGGCGCGATCGTCACGAACGACGAGGCGCTCGCCGAGCGCCTCCGGTTCCTGCAGAACGCCGTGGGGGCGGTCCCCGGACCGATGGACTGCTACCTCGCCCTCCGGGGGGTGAAGACGCTCGCGGTGCGGATGGAGGCCCACTGCCGGGGGGCCCGGCGGGTGGCGGCGTTCCTGGCCGAGCACCCGGCCGTGGACCGCGTGCACTACCCGGGGCTGCCCGACCACCCGGGCCACGCGGTCGCGGCCCGCCAGATGCGCGACTTCGGCGGGATGGTGTCGTTCGAGGTCGCCTCGGCGGAGGAGGCCATCCGGGTGGCCCGCTCCACCCGCCTGTTCTTCCTGGCCGAATCGCTGGGCGGCGTCGAGTCCCTGATCGAGGTGCCGGCGCCGATGACCCACGCCAGCGTGGCCGGCTCTCCCCTCGCCGTCCCGCCGAACCTGATCCGGCTGTCGGTGGGGATCGAGCACCCGGACGATCTCGTCGAGGACCTCGATCGCGCCCTGCGGGCCACGGGCCCCTGAGGCCGGGCCCCCGCCGCCCTAGGCCAGGACGATCTCCCTCCCCACGGCGGCGATGCCCACGGCGGCCAGACCCGGGGGTCCGTCCACCACCCGGAGCGGCACCGAGGCATCGCCCACCCAGGCCCGGATGGCCCGCTCGTCGCCCCCCACCTGGGCCCAGGCGATCCCCCGGGGGCGGACGGCGTGGCGGGCCGGGGCCCGCCCCGGGTGCAGCGCGGCCGGCACCGACCACTCGATGAAGAACGGGAAGGAGGGCTCGGCCACCGTCCGCTCCAGCCCCACGCTCCGCCATCGGATCTCGGTCCCGTCGGGGCGGGTCCGCACGCCCTCGGTCGGCACGATCCCCAGGCGCCGGGCCACGGCGTCCAGGTCGTCCGTCCGCAGGCAGACCGCGAAGGGCCGGTCGCCGTCGGCGGCCCGCTCCAGGACGGCGCGGCCGAGATCGCTGGTACGGGCCCGGGCCGGGTCCACGGCCGCGATCAGCTCCACGTAATCCGGGCCCAGGGGGACGATCGCGTTCCCCGTCCCCCAGGCCGGGTGGCGCCCCCCGGGGACCGCGACGAGCCCGTGGGCGCGCCAGATCGCGTCCGCCGCCGCCTCCAGGTCGCGGACGGCGATCAGGACGTGGTCGATGCGGAGCACGCCGGAAGCGTACCCGGGGGGGACGGCCGGGCGGCGGGACGTCCGTAGACTCGGAGGGAGTGAGCCTCCGCCGGGCGCTCGCCGCCCCGCTGTCCGTCGCCGTGGCGCTCGCCGTCGCACCGCCGGCGGCGGCGGACGTCGTGCTCCGGCCGGTGGCCGAGGCGGCCTTCCCCACCAACCTGGCCTTCCTGCCCGACGGGGGCATCCTGTTCACGGAGAAGGAGACGGGGCGGGTCCGCCTCCTCCGACCCGACGGTCGGCTCCGCGAGGTGGCGGAGCTCCCCGTCCTGGGCGGTGCGGAGCGGGGGCTCCTCGGGATCGCCCTCCACCCCGCGTTCCCCGAGGAGCCGTGGGTGTACCTGTACCTCTCCGACGCCGCCGACCGGCGGAACCGCCTGGTCCGGCTCCCCCTCGAGGGCGAGCGGGCCGGGCGGCCCGAGGTGCTGCTGGACCTCCTGCCGGCGGTCTCCGGCTACCACAACGGCGGCGATCTCGCGTTCGGCCTCGACGGGATGCTCTACGTCGTCACCGGGGAGGCCCACGAGCCGGCCCGGGCCCAGGACCCGGACGACCTCGGCGGCAAGGTGCTCCGGCTGGCTCCGGACGGGAGCGTGCCGGCCGACGACCCGTTCCCCGGCAGCCCGGTGTACTCCCTGGGGCATCGCAACTCGTTCGGGCTCTGCGTGAACCCCGGGACCGGGGACGTGTGGGAGACGGAGAACGGGCCGGACCGGCTGGACGAGGTGAACCTGCTCCGTCCGGGGGGCAACCACGGGTGGCCGATCGCGCTGGGAGACGAGGGCGGCCCGGGCTTCGAGCGGCCCTCGCTCGTGTTCCCCGAGGTGATCGTCCCCACCGGGTGCGCCTTCACCGATCCCCGGACGATGTGGTTCGGCGACTTCCACGGCGCGCTCCACCGCGTGGCCCTGGGAGGACCGGGGGTCGACCGGGTGGTGTCCCACCGCGTGGTGGCCACGGCGGTCGCGGGGATCACGGACGTCGCGGCGGCCCCCGACGGCTCCCTCTACGTGGCCACGGCCACCGGGATCCTCCGGGTCGTCAGGTTCGGGTCGGCCTCCGCGA
>DATLZP010000241.1:0-2047 GCA_035573935.1 Actinomycetota bacterium | reverse complement strand
CAAGGACCTCGAGCGGAAGGAGGTCGCGACCGGGGGCTTCCGGGGCCGGGAGGAGGCGCTGCGGGTGATCGCCGAGGCCCGGCGCCGGGCGCCGGCCCACTGACCGAGGGCCGCCCGGGGCCGGGCCGTCAGATCCGCAGGTCGAAGACGCTGATCAGGCCGACCACGATCAGGTAGCCGGCCACCAGGTAGTTCAGGAACCTGGGGAAGATCAGGATCAGCACGCCGGCGATCAGCGCCACGATCCCGGGGAGCGTGAGGTCCACCCGCACCTCCGCCCGCTGCGCGAGGAACCCGAGGAGCATCATCACGCCACCTCCCTGCCTCCGGACGTCGGACGTTTTCCCCGTCCCGGGGACGAACACACCGGCCCCTCGGGCCGCGCCGTCACCCGCCGCTCCGGGCCGAGCGGGACTCCTCCCACTCCTCCCACGTCACGAGGACGTCCCGGGCCTTCGAGCCCTGGGAGGGGCCCACGATCCCCCGCTCCTCGAGGAGGTCCATCAGCCGCCCGGCCCGGGCGAAGCCCACCTTCAGCTTCCGCTGGAGCATCGAGGTCGACCCGAGCTGGGAGCGGATCACGAGCTCCGCGGCCTCCTCCAGCAGCTCGTCGTCGCCCTCCAGGTCGTCCTCCCCCTCCACCGGGGGCCTCCCCAGCCCCTCCACGTGGGTCTCGTACTCCGCCCCCCGCTGGGCCCGGATCCACTCCGAGACCGCCGCGATCTCCTTCTCCGTGACGTAGGCGGCCTGGATCCGGACCGGCTTCGACGCGCTCCCCGGCGCGAACAGCATGTCGCCGTGGCCGACGAGCTTCTCCGCGCCGTTCTGGTCCAGGATCACCCGGGAGTCGGCCTGGGAGGAGGTCATGAGCGCGATCCGGGAGGGGATGTTGGCCTTGATCAGCCCGGTCACGACGTCCACCGACGGGCGCTGGGTGGCGACCACCAGGTGGATCCCCACCGCCCGGGCCATCTGGGCGATCCGGCAGATCGCGTCCTCCACGTCGCGGGGGGCCACCATCATCAGGTCGGCCAGCTCGTCGATCACCACGAGGAGGTAGGGCAGGTCCGTGAACCGCTCCTCCTGCCCGGGCGGGATCCGGAGCGTGCCCTCGGCCAGGCCCTCCCGGTACCCCTCCAGGTCGCGGACCCCGGCCATCGCCAGCAGCTCGTAGCGCTGCTCCATCTCCCGCACCACCCAGGCCAGGGCCTCCGCGGCCCGCTTGGGGTGCACGATCACCGGGGAGAGGAGGTGGGGGAGGTCGGCGAAGTGCGAGAGCTCCACCCGCTTCGGATCGATCAGGACGAGCTTCACCTCGTCGGGGGTCGTCCGCACCAGGATCGACGTCACGAACGAGTTGATCAGCGAGGACTTCCCGGCCCCGGTGGCGCCGGCGATCAGCAGGTGCGGCATCTCGGCCAGGTTGATCATCACCGCCCGGCCGTGCACGTCCTTCCCCAGCGCCACGGCCAGGGGGTGGCGGGCCTCCCGGGCCGCCCGGGAGCGGAGCACGTCCCCGAGCGTCACGAACTCCCGGACCTTGTTCGGCACCTCCACGCCGATCGCGGAGCGGCCGGGGATGGGGGCGATGATCCGGACGTCCGGCGTGGCGAGCGCGTAGGCGATGTCGTCGGCCAGGCCCAGCACCCGGTTGACCTTCGTCCCCGGCTCCACCTCCACCTCGTACATCGTGACCGTCGGCCCCCGGTGGGCGGTCGGGACCCGGGCCGGGACGCCGAACGTGCGGAACGTCCGCTCCAGGGCCTCCATCGTGTGCTCCTCGTCCCGGCCGTCGGCGCCGGAGGCCGGAGCGGCCCGCAGGAGGTCGAGCGGGGGCAGCCGGTAGGGGCCCTTGGTCGGCGGCGACTTCGGCAGGCGGGCCCGGGCCCGGGCGGCGGGGGCCTCCTCCGGCCCCGGGGGCTCGAATGCCTCGAGCTCCTCCGGCTCCGGCAGGACGACCGGCTCCGCGGGCTCGTCCTCGGTGCGCAGCACGCGCCGAGGGGCCTCGGCGGGCTCCGGGGCCGGGCGGGGGGCGGCCCGGCGGGCG
>DATLZP010000240.1:0-2096 GCA_035573935.1 Actinomycetota bacterium | reverse complement strand
CGGCGGGCGCTCGCCGCTCCGGTCGTGGCCATCACCGGCGCGAACGGGAAGACCACGACGAAGGAGCTGGCCCGGGCCGTCCTGGCCCGCCGCCTCCGCGTGCACGCCAACCCGGGCTCCTACAACAACGAGATCGGCGTGCCCCTGACGCTGCTCGGCACGCCCCCCGACGCCCAGGCCGTGGTGCTCGAGCTCGGGGCGCGGCACGTCGGCGATCACGTCCTGCTCTGCGAGGTGGCCCGCCCGGCGGTGGCCGTGGTGACGAACGTGGGCCTGGCCCACCTGGAGATCTACGGCTCATGGGAGGCCATCGTGGCCTCCTCGGCCGAGCCGGTGGAACGCCTCCCGGCCGAGGGCACCGCGGTCCTGTCCGCCGACGACCCCGTGGTCCGGGGGTTCGCCGCCCGGACCACGGCCCGGGTCCTCACGTTCGGGGTGGGCGGCGACGCCGACGTCCGCGCGGAGGGCGTGGAGCTCGGCCCCGACGGGCGAGCCGGGTTCGTGCTGGCGGCGGAGGGCGAGCGGCACCCCGTGCGGCTCCGGGTGGTGGGCGAGCACATGGTGCCGAACGCGCTGGCGGCGGCGGCCTGCGGCCTGGCCCTGGGCCTGGATCCGGCGACGTGCGCGGAGGGCCTGGGGGCGGCGGGCGGCGCGCCGTGGCGGATGGAGACGTTCCGCACGCCGGACGGCGTGCTCGTCGTGAACGACGCCTACAACGCGAACCCGGAGTCGATGGCGGCGGCGCTCCGGACGGCCCGGTGGCTGGCCCGCGAGGGGCGGCTGGTGGCGGTCCTCGGCCACATGGCCGAGCTGGGCCCGGTGGCGGAGCGGGAGCACGAGCGGGTGGGGGAGCTCGCCGCCCGGCTGGGCGTGGACCGCCTGGTGACGGTGGGTCCCGAGGCCGGACCCATCGCCCGCGCCGCCCTCCGGGAGGGGATGGAGCCGGGGGCGGTGGCCGCCCGCGGCGACGTGGCCGAGGCCCTGGCGGACGTCCGGGGCTGGCTCCGGCCGGGCGACGTCGTGCTGTGCAAGGGGTCCCGGGTGGCCGGGCTGGAGCGGGTGGCGGAGGCCCTGCGGGCCGGGGCGGAGGTCGTGGCGTGACCGCGATCCTCCTGGCGGCGGCGGTCGGCCTGGCCATCACCCTGCTCGGCACGCCGATCGCCATCCGGCTGTTCCGCCTGTGGGGGTGGGGGCAGCGGATCCGGGAGGACGGTCCCCACACCCACCTGGAGAAGATGGGCACGCCCACGATGGGGGGGCTGGTGATCCTCCTCGGCCTCTGCGGGGGATACCTGGTCGCCCGGGCCAAGCTCCCCGCGTTCACGCCGGCCGGGCTGGGGCTGCTCCTCGCGGCGCTGGGCCTGGGGACCGTGGGGTTCCTGGACGACCTGATCAAGGTGACCCGACAGCGCTCGCTCGGGCTGTCGAAGTCGGCCAAGGTGATCGGCCAGGCGCTCGTCGCGCTGTCGTTCGGGATCGTCGTCATGCGGTTCGGCCACGTGACCGGCACGTCGACGGAGCTCTCGTTCATCCGGCAGACCGGGCTCGACCTCGGGTTCCTCTTCTACCTGTGGGTGTTCCTGATGCTGGCGGCGGCCTCGAACGCCGTGAACCTCACCGACGGGCTCGACGGGCTGGCGTCCGGCTCCTCGATCCTGGTCCTCTCGGCCTACGTCTTCGTCGCGTTCTGGCAGTGGCGGCACACCTGCGAGCTGGCCCCGGGCGCGGCCTGCTACGGCCTCGACCCGAACGCCGCGCTCGACACGGCGATCGTGGCGGCCGGCGCCACCGGGGCCGCGGCGGGCTTCCTGTGGTGGAACGCGGCCCCGGCCCGGATCTTCATGGGCGACACGGGGTCCCTGGCGCTGGGCGGGCTGATGGCGGCCCTGGCGGTGACGACGAACACGCAGCTCCTGCTCGTCGTGCTGGGCGGCCTGTTCGTCGTGGAGACGGCGTCCGTGATCGCCCAGGTCGTGGCGTTCCGGCTGTTCGGGCGGCGGGTGTTCCGGATGGCGCCGATCCACCACCACTTCGAGCTGGCCGGGTGGCCGGAGTTCACCGTGATCGTGCGGTTCTGGATCGTGGCCGGGCTCGGG
>DATLZP010000239.1:0-2443 GCA_035573935.1 Actinomycetota bacterium | reverse complement strand
CCGCCTCAACCACCCGAACATCGTGGCCGTATACGACACGGGTTCGGACGGGGACCTCCACTTCATCGTGATGGAGCTGGTGGAGGGGCGGACCCTGGCCCGGGCCATCCGGGAGGAGGCTCCGATGCCGCCGGACCGGGTGGCCGCGGTGGGCCGGGCGGTCTGCGCCGCGCTCGCCGCCGCCCACGCCGCGGGGATCGTCCACCGCGACGTGAAGCCGGGGAACGTGATGCTCGCCGCAGACGGCGGCGTCAAGGTGATGGACCTCGGCATCGCTCGGGCCGCCGACGCGGAGTCCCTCACCCGGGGCGGCGTGGTCCTGGGAACCGCCGCCTACCTGTCACCCGAGCAGGCCGCCGGGGGCGTGGCCGACGCGCGGTCCGACCTGTACGCGCTGGGGTGCGTGCTCTACGAGATGCTCACGGGCCGTCCGCCGTTCGAGGGCCAGACCCCCATGGCCACCCTCTCCCTCCACGTCCACGGGGAGCCGGAGCCCCCGTCGCGGGCGGCTCCCGTCCCGCCGGCGATGGAGTCGCTCGTGCTGGCGCTCCTGGCGAAGGACCCGTCGGCCCGTCCCTCGAGCGCGGAGGAGGTGGCCGGGGCGCTCGACCGGGCGGCCGCTCGGGCCACGATCCCCCTGGCCACCTCGGACACCCTCGTCCTGGGCAGGGGGTCCGGCGCCACCGAGCGCCTCCCGGCGGCGGACGCCCGGCGGACCCCTCCTGCCCCGCGCGGCCCACGCCCCGCCCCGCCGCGCGGCCTCTCCGCGGTGCTCGGGGTGCTGGCCGTCCTCCTGGGCCTGCTCCTCCTCCGGTCGGTCCTCGGGGGGGAGGAGCCCCGACGCGCGGCGGCCCGGGGCGACGCCCGCACCGAGGGGGGGAGGACGGCGGCCACCCCCGCGCCCACCGACGTCGTCTCCGCCTACGCCGCCCTGGTCCAGGCGATCGAGGAGGGCCGGCAGGCCGGCGAGATCGACGACGGCCTGGCCGAAGCGCTGCGGAAGCGCGCGGACGAGGTCCTGGACCGGTACCGGGAGGGTGACACGGAGGAGGTGGTCGCCCGGTCCGAGGACCTCCTCGAGGAGCTGTCGAAGGGGATCGAGGAGGGGAAGGTGGACCCGGCCCGGGCGGAGCGGATCCGCCGGGCGTTCGACGCGATGGTCTCGCTCATGGTGGCCGAGCTCCCCGGACCGACGCCGGAGGAGGAGGAGGGAGGGGGCCCCGGGCCCGGCGGCCGCGGCGGAGGACCCCCTCCGCACGCCGAGGCCGGGGGCCGGGGGGAGGACTGAACCCGGTGGAGGCGTCGGTCGGGAGCAACGGGCCCGTGGACCGGCATCCGTTCGAGGAGGTCAGCGCGACCGACCCGTCGGCGGAGAGGTTCTCCGAGCTGTTGGCGCCGGACGTCGTCTTCCACAGCCCGGTGTTCGTCCATCCGGTGACGGGTCGGGACCCCGTCGCGGAGATCCTGGAGACCGTGCACGGGATCTTCGGCCGGCCCACGTACCGGCTCCGCCTGCGCGACGGTCCCCACACGGTCCTGCTGTTCGACGGGGAGGTCGAGGGCCAGGTCCTGCAGGCGGCGGTCGTGCTCCGGGAGGACCCGACCGGCCTCATCGGCGAGCTGACGGTCCTGATGCGCCCGCTCCCGGTCGTGCGGCGCTTCGCCGAGCAGGCGCTGCGCCGGCTGGGGCTGACCGGGTTCGACGACATCCCCGGGGACGGCTGACGTCGACGGCGCAGGGCGGGGCCGCGCTCAGGGCCGCGCCGCGTCCAGCTCCCGGGCCAGCGTCTCCAGGTCCAGGCCCTCGGCGCGGGCCCGCAGGTCGAGGTAGAGGAGCGCGGTGACGATGGCGGTGAACGGCGTGGTGATCACCTGGGCCACGGCCGCGAGGAGCGCCTGCCCGAACCACCCGGAGCCGGCGGCGAGCGCCGTGAACAGGTTCGACACGAGGCTCACCAACAGGAGCGCCACGACGAACGTCCGGAAGACGTGCCAGCCGTGGCCGCGGACGAGCGACCACGAACGGGACAGGGCCTCGCCCCCACGGCGCCGCTCGACGACGAGCGCCGGCACGGCCATCGACAGGCGGACGAGCACGATCACGCCGGGCACGATGAACAGGAGGAGCCCGGCGAACGTGGCCAGCGCCACGAGGATCCCGATCCACAGGATCGACCAGACGCGGGAGAAGCCGAACCGGTAGCTCTCCTCGACGCTCGGCTCCCGGCCCACCACGGCGCCGGCGATGGCCCAGACCAGGGCGCCGATCAGGAGCTGGGCGATGACGAGGGAGAAGATCCCCACGATCGCGGAGGCGGCGAGGGCCCGCCCGCCGGCCGCCGTCACCTCGACCTCCTGCCCCCGGACCCGGAGGCCTCCCGCCGCCAGGTCGGCCAGGGCGTACTGGAGCAGGGCGAGGGGCACGACGACGATGGCCACGAGC
>DATLZP010000238.1:0-6270 GCA_035573935.1 Actinomycetota bacterium | reverse complement strand
CGCCCCGGCCACCGGCCCGCACAGGACGCCCACCACCACGGTCCCGATCGAGTCCAGGTACAGCGGGAGCCTGATCACGTTCTGGACCGTGTTCCCCACGGCGATGTTGATGGCGATGGCCACCGCCATCAGCACGATCGTCGGGGTGGTGAACGCCGATGCCCTCCCGGCGGATGCCCGTTCCATCTGAACCTCCTTCGTCGGCCCGACCCGGCCGTAGCTAAGCATGGCACCGCCGCGCCCGGCGTTCGAGGCACGCCCCGTCCGGCGGATCGGCGTCCTGTCGTCCTACCCGGCCTGCGGCCGCCGGTCCGAGACGGACTGACCGTACGAGGCGAGCTTCTCGGCCACGAGCGCGATCTCGGCCTCGGGCAGGATGTTGGGCCGTCCCAGGAGGCAGGCGTGGTGGTACACGCGGCACATCCACTCCAGGTACAGGCTCCGCGTGTAGGCCCTGGACAGGTCCTCCCCGATCGTCGTCGCCCCGTGGTTCTGGAGGAGGACGGCGCTCCGCCCCTCCAGACCCCGGACGCTGTTCCGGGCGAGCTCCAGGCTCCCGTACGTCGCGTAGGGCGCGGTCCGGACCGGCCCGCCCAGCAACGCGATCATGTAGTGGATGGGCGGGAGCTCGTCCACGAGGGTCGACAGGACCGTCGCGAACATGGGGTGCGTGTGGACGACCGCCCGCGCGTCGAGCTCCCGGTAGACGGACGTATGCATCGGGACCTCGGAGGACGGTTCGAGGTAGCCGTCGACGAGGTTGCCGTCCAAATCTATGACGCAGATCGCCTCGGGGTCCAGCGTGCGGTAGTCCACCCCTCCCGGAGTGATGGCGATCAGATCCCCCCGCCGGATGCTGAGGTTGCCGGATGTGCCGACCGTGAGATCGTCCTCGCACATCCGCAGGCAGTAGCGGACGATCTCCGCGCGCTCGTCCCCCAGGAGCACCGGTCAGCGCCCCTCCATCGCGGGCTCGCGGACCTCGTGGCCGGGACGTTCGGCAGGAGGGTCCCCCCCGGGCTCCTCGCCGAGGGACGGCGCGGAGGGGGCGGGCTCGGCTCCCCGGGCGAGCCGCCTGGCCACCTCGTAGAGCTCGCGATACGTGACGGATAGGCGGCGGTAGCGCTCGGCCGCCGCGGGATCGGGCTGGATCGTCCGCGACGCGGAGACCCGGTCGCGGACGAAGGAGAGGGTCGGCTGGGCTCCCGCCGCGACCAGCGCGCAGGCGGCGGCGCCGAAGGCCGCACGGTCCTGGGGGTCGGCCATGACCAGCATGGGGCGTTCGAGCGCGTTGGCGATGATCGCGGACCACACCTCGCCGATGCCGCCTCCTCCCACGGCCCGCACGTCCGCGATGGACTGCCCGAAGGCCTCCCCGTACTCCAGAGCCCACCGCATCTGCAGCGCGACCCCCTCCATGACGGCGCGCAACAGGTGCCCCCGACCGTGGTGCAGGTCCAGCCCGAAGAACCCGCCCCGGACGCGGTCGTCGAACACCGGGACCCGCTCACCCGACAGCCAGGGGCAGAAGATCAGGTCGCCCTGGTCCGCTTCGGCCGCCCGAACCAGGGCATCGAGCTGCTCGAGGCCATCGCCCTGCTCGCTCCCGGAGAGGGCCCGCAGCAACCAGGCCAGGGCGCCCCCGCCGGTCGCGATCTCGAGCCAGAGGATCCACCGCTCCGGATCCATGTGCCCCAGGACCCCCAGGCGGCGGGAGGGGTCCGGGACCGGACGGTCCATCGTCACGCCGAAGTAGATCGCGGTCCCCAGGCTGACGTGCGTCTCCCCCGGGCTCAGCGCCCCCGCCCCCACTTGGCTCGCCGCCACGTCCCCGGCCCCCACGGCGACCGGCGTCCCGGCCAGCAGCCCCGTATGGGTGGCGGCCGACGCCCCGACCGTCCCGGCGATTCCGAGCGCCGACGAGACGGGCGGCAGGAGCTCGGGCGGGACCCCCACCGCCCGGCAGGCGTCCCGATCCCAGTCCCGGGCCCGATGGTCGTACAGCCGGAAGGCGGAGGCCCCCGCGTGGTCGATCACGGCGCGGCCGGTGAGGCGCAGCACGATCGCCTCCTTGCAATCGAGCAGCCACGTCGTCCTGGAGAGGACCTCGCCCCGCTCGTCGCGGAGCCAGAGGATCTTGGGCAGGATGTCCTTCGCGTTCACGACCGATCCCAGCCGCTCGAACTGCTCGTCGGGCGGCATCCGCTCCGCCAGCCGCTCGGCGTGCGCCGAGGCCCTGGTGTCGAGCCACGAGAGCATGGGCATGAGCGCCCGGCCCTCCCCATCCACCGGCACGACGTTGAACATCTGGGCCGTGGCCCCCACGGCCAGGATCCGGGAGGGCTGGGTGGCGGTCGCCTCGAGCACCTCCCGGCAGGCGTCCGCCGATGCCGCGTAGATCTCGTCGAGGTCCTGCTCCACCCACCCGCCCGGCAGGGTGTGGAGGCCGTAGGGGCGGTACCGGGAGCCGACGAAGCCCCCGTCCGTGTCGGCCACAACCACCTTGACGCCGCTGGTCCCCACGTCGAAGGCCAGGACCCGGTCCTTCACCGCTCCGAGCCCACCCGTTGCGCCGAATCCACGACCCGCGAGAACGCCTCGAGGAACCGGGCGTTCTGCTCGCTGTCCCCGATCGTCACCCGCACGTACGCGCCCTCCAGCCCGTGGGCACGCATCGCCCGGAGGAGGATGCTGCTCTCGCGTTCCAGCTGGGCGACGATCTCCGCGCTCGTCCACCCCGTCCCGCTCACGTCGATCAGGATGAAGTTCCCATCGGAGGGGTAGGGGATCACCCCCGGCAGCCGCTCGAGCCTGGCGAACATCTCGTCCCGCTCCCGGGCCACGAAAGCTCGGCGGCGCTCCACGTAGGAGGGATCGCGGAGCGCCGCCAGGCCGGCCCGGAGGGCCACCAGGCTCAGGCTGAACGGGATCCGGACACGGAGGAGCACCTCCACGAGTGAGGGATCGGCGATCCCGTAGCCGATCCGGAGCCCGGCCAGACCGAACCCCTTCGACATCGTCCGGGCCACGATCAGGTTCGGGTGGTCCTGGACGAGCCCGGCGAACGAGGGTCCGTACCCGCACTCAAGGTAGGCCTGGTCTATCAGGACGGGCCGTCCCCAGCTCGCGATCTCCTCGACCTCCTCCTGCGACCAGGAGTTCCCCGTCGGGTTGTTCGGGCTGCACAGGAAGATCATCTTGGTGCGTTCCCCGATCGCCGACCGGATCGCGGGCAGGTCGAGACGCCATCCAGGGAGGAGCGGCACCTGCACGGCACGCCCCCCCGATAGCCGGACCTGGGTCTCGAAGAACGGGTAGGTGGGGATGGGGATGATGGCCTCGTCCCCATCCCCGACGAACACCCGCGTCGCCACGTCGATGATCTCGGTGGACCCGTTCCCCAGGATGACCGACGCCGGCGGCACGCCCACGAATGAGGCGAGCGCCGACCGGAGCTCCTGCCCCGAGTCCGGGTACCGGTGCAGGGTGGGAAGCACCTTCCGGATGCTTTCCAGCACGCCCTCGTCCGGAGGGATCGGGAGCTCGTTCGACATCAACCGCTCGAGGTGCGGCCGCCGCCAGGCGTAGTCGTGGTGGGTCGCGTCGTACGGGTCGCTCCGCGCCAGCTGCGGGCGGACGAACCGCCCGTACCACGGCTCCGTCACGGACCCACCTCGACCGCAGCAGCGGACGTCGGCACCCCCGCCTCCCCCCGGACGATCCTGGACCGAAGGACCGCCCCGTACCAGGCCGCGGCGATCAGGAAGAACACCCCGGCCATCAGGGCGGTCTTCTGGTTCGGCGCGGGGAGGATCAGCACGCCGATCACCGCCACGGACCAGAGGAACCCGATCCACCTGAGCGGCGAGGTCCACCTGCCCAGCCCGAACGAGCTCTCCCCCCGCAGGTCCCCACGTCGGCTGGCGCGGATGGCGGCCGCGATGGCCAGGGCGTAGACCGCGTAGTACCCGACGGAGGCCATCCCCACGATCAGGGCCATCGCCTCGGACGCGATGTACGTCCCCACGACAACCAGGGTGATCGAGAACAGGGCCACCACGATGAGACCCCCGGTCGGCGTCCGGGTGCGGGGCGAGACCTGGGACAGGGTCCCGGAGCCGGGCAGCATGTTGTCGCGGGAGAGGGAGAACAGCAGCCGGCTGGCGGCGGCCATGTTCGCCAACCCACCCGCGTACAGCGCCACCATCGCCACCGTCTCGAACACGTTCGAGCCGAACCCCCCGAGCGAGTCCCGGAGGACCTTGGTGATCGGCACGGCGGCCTCGAGCGTGGCCCCGAGGCCATGCACGTTGATCGTGAGACCGAGGATCATGAAGAACCCGATCGTGGCCGAGATGATCTGCGATGTCACCACGGCCCTCGGGACGCGGTGCCGCGCCAGCCTCGTCTCCTCGGCAAGGTCGGCCGCGCCCTCGAAGCCGGTGAGGACCCAGATCCCGAGGAGCCCCGAGAGCAGGAAGGCCGTCAGCGGTCCCAGTCCCGGGCCGGGGGCCGAGGTCGCCAGGAACCCCACGTCGTTCGCCGGCCGGGTGAAGAAGCCCACGGCCAGGAGGATCAGCGTGAGGACGATCGAGGCCCCGAGCTCGGCGACGAACGCGGCGACGTTGTTGATGCGGGCCGCCACCTTCACCCCGATCACGTTGATCACGAACTGGCTGAGGGTGAGGCCGATCGTGACGAGCATGAGGTTCGTCGGGGTGATGGCGATCCCGAGCTTCTCGCTCAGGATCGGCGCGAGCCCCAGGTTCAGGCCGGTGAACCCCGGGGTGAAGGCCATCATCCCCGCCCACCCGACGAACCAGCCGTAGTGGGAGCTCGTCAGGCGGCTCGCCCACTGGTAGGCGTAGCCGGCGATGGGCATCCGGCCCGCCAGTTCCGCGAGGACGAGGGCCACGATCGTCTGGCCCACGGCCACGATGGGCCAGGTCCACACGAAGATCGGGCCCGCCGTGGACAGCGAGTAGGCGAAGACCGTGAAGATCCCGGCCGTGATGCACATGCAGGAGATCGAGATGGAGAGCGAGCTGAAGAAGCCCATCGAGCGATTGAGCTGTTGCCGGTACCCGAAGGCCTCCAGCTCGCGCTCGTCCGTCAGCGGCTCCGTGCCCGGAGGCCGCTGGGTGACGCCCCATTGCTCGTCGAGTCGCGCCATGGTCCCCCCTCGAGGCGCCGATCCTCGGGCCGGGATCGGCTCGCTAGCTGCTCAGCTCCGATCGGTGTTCGTCCCCCTCCTCCTGGCTCCTCCTTTCCTCCTCCGGGCGGCGCCCCGCCCTCGATCCGTGACGCCGCTGCCGCCGAGCGACCGCCTGGACCGCCTGACCGTGAGGCTGAAGACGGCCGGCACGTAGTGCTCGCAGGAGTACAGGACGGCCCGTTCCTCGACGCTCCGCTCCACCTGCTCCATGCGCACGAGGGCTGACCCGGGCTCGACCTCCAGGAGCCGCGCGAGCTCGTCGGTGGCGTTCACGGCCGTCACCCAGGCCACACCTCCGGCCAGGGCCACGCCGCACGACTCCTCCAGGAAGCGGTAGACGGAGCCCCCGCCGTAGCGAGGCCCACCCGCCCGCTCGATCACCCACCAGGGGATGACGTCCACGGCGTGGGCCGCCGGGAGGTCGTCGCCGCGAATCACCCGCTCGACCCAGAGCACCTCCGAGCCGAACGCCACCCCGAGCTCCCGGGCCACGGCCACCTGGGCCCGCTCCCGGGAGGCCTTCAGGACCTGGATCGTCAGGCGGGCCTGGGAAGCCACGGCCTCCGTCACCCCGAGGTCGAGGTCGAAGCGGCTACTGATCGGGGGCCGGTCCTTCGTCACGAACGTGCCCACGCCGTGGATCCGGCGGACGAGCCCGGCCGTCTCCAGGCTGCGGAGCACCTCCCGGATGGTGGCCCGGCTGACCCCGAAGGCCGAAGCCAGCTCGGCCTCCGATGGCAGGCGGTCGCCCGCCTC
This sequence comes from Actinomycetota bacterium, assembly GCA_035573935.1. GTDB lineage: Bacteria > Actinomycetota > UBA4738 > UBA4738 > HRBIN12 > DATLZM01. The sequence goes on along the minus strand of DATLZP010000238.1, from coordinate 299 downwards.
GTAGCGCCTCCCCTCGATCATCCGGAGGAGCTCGCCCCGGACCTCGGCGAAGAGCGGTCGTCGGAACCTCGCTTCCGGTCGCACGGGGGAAGTGTCAGACGTCAGACGTCTGCTGTCAAGCCGAGTGGAGCCTAGCCGTTCCGGCTGACTCCCCTGGACCGACGCCCGGCCGCGGACCGTGCGGCTGACGTGCGCATCACAGCCGTGTGATCCCTGTCGCTGCCGCTCCCTACCGTGACGCGCGTCACGCGTGGAGGCGTCCGGGGCGTCGAACGGCGCGGGGCGCCGAGGAAGAGGAA
>DATLZP010000237.1:0-11189 GCA_035573935.1 Actinomycetota bacterium | reverse complement strand
CAGCGGGTTCGCCGGCACGATGCCCGAGCCCACCTCGTTCGTGACCGCGATCGTGCCCCCGGGACGGGCGGCGGCCAGGCCCGCGGCCCGGCCGGCCCGCCGCAGGACCTCCCGATCGGGGGCGCCGCGGTGCACCAGGTTCGACACCCAGAGCGTGAGGCAGTCCACGAGCGCCAGGGCCCCGTCGGGGACCGAGCGGAGGGCGCCCTCCAGGTCCACCGGCTCCTCCACCGTGACCCACGACGCCGGGCGGGCCGCGCGGTGGCGGCGGATCCGCTCCTCCATCTCCCGGTCCCCCGGCTCGGCCGTGGCCACGACCACCACCGGGACGCCGCGGGCGGCGGCCAGCCGCACCGCCAGCCGGGACTTCCCCGCCCCCGCCCCGCCCAGGAGGAGGGTGAGCGCCATCAGTACTCGATCCCCCGCCGGGCCGGGACGCCCCGGTCGAACGCGTGGCGGACCTTCCGCATCTCGGTCACGGTGTCCGCCACCTCCACGAGCTCGGCGGGGGCGTCCCGGCCCGTGGCCACCACGTTGACGTGCGCCGGCCGCTCCCGGATGGCCCGGACCACGTCCCGGCTCGGGATCCAGCCCCACGCCATGGGGTAGGTCACCTCGTCGAGCACCACGAGGTCGTACCGGCCGGAGGCGATCCGCTCCCTGGCCGCCTCCCACGCCGTCGCGGCCAGGGCGGCCGACCGGTCGAGGTCCTCGGCCTCCCACGTGAAGCCGTCGCCGAGCGTCCACCACTCCACGCCCAGCCGACGCCCCACCTCCTCCTCCCCCGTCCGCCAGCGGCCGGACTTCACGAACTGCACGACGCACACCCGCCAGCCCCGGGCCACCGCCCGGAGCACGAGGCCCATCGCCGCCGTCGTCTTGCCCTTCCCCTCCCCGGTGTGGACGATCACCAGGGACCCGGTGGGCGCCACCGCTCGGCGGAGGGGTGGCTCCGTGGGTGGGCGTGCGCTCACGTCCCCGCCCCCCGGGTCATGCGCCCGCCTCCTCCGCCCGGGTCGGCGGCTCCCGGTGGGGCACAACCACCACCCCGCCCCGTGCGTCCTGGAGGATCCGCACCCGGGCCCCGTAGTGCTCCCGGATCGCCCCCTCCGTGAGGACCACGGCCGCCGGGCCCTCCGCCACCGCCCGGCCCCCGACGAGCAGCAGGAGCCGGTCGGCGAACTGCCCGGCCAGCGTGAGGTCGTGCATGGCCGAGAGCACGGTGAGCCCGTCCTCGGTCCGCAGGGCATCGACCAGCTCCAGGACCTGCTGCTGGTGACCGACGTCGAGCGCCGCCGTCGGCTCGTCCAGGAGGAGCACCGGCGCCCGCTGGGCCAGGGCCCGGCCGAGCACGGCGCGCTGGGCCTCGCCCCCGGAGAGCGACCCCAGCGGCCGGTCCCTGAGCGACCTCAGGTCGAGCCGGTCCAGGACCTCCGCCACGATCCGGCGGTCGCGGCGGCTCTCCGTCCCCAGGTACGGCACGTGCGGCGTCCGTCCCAGCAGGACGTAGTCCGCGACGGTCATCGCCTCCGGGAGGGTCGGCCGCTGCGGGACGTAGGCCACGAGCCGGGCCAGCCGCCGCCTGGGCGCCGCGGAGACGTCGACGTCGCCCAGGGCCACGCGGCCCCGGTGGGGCAGGAGCCCCGCCACCGCCCGCAGCAGCGTCGTCTTGCCCGCCCCGTTCGGACCGATCACCGCCAGCCACTCCCCGGGGGCCACCCGGGTGGAGACGCCCCGGAGGACCGGGAGGCCGTCGTAGGCCACCGAGACCCCCGAGAGCGAGACGGCCGTCACGCGAGCCTCCGGGTCCGGCGCAGCACGAGCAGGAAGAACGGGGCGCCGCAGAGGGCGGTGATCACGCCGATCGGGACCTCCGCCGGGGCCTGGGCCGTGCGGGCCAGCAGGTCGGCCAGGATCAGGAAGGCCGCCCCCAGGACCACGGAGAGCGGCAGGATCCGCCGGTAGCTCGGCCCCAGCGTGAGCCGGACCGCGTGGGGGACGATGATGCCGACGAACCCGATCAGGCCGGACGTAGCGACGGCGGCCGCGGTGCCGAGCGTGGCCGCCCCCACGACCACCAGTCGCACCCGGGCCGCCCGGAGCCCCAGGCTCTCCGCCTCCTCGTCGCCCAGGCTCATCACGTCGAGGAGGCGGCGGTGGAGCAGGAGCGCCAGGGCCGACGCCCCGACGTAGGGGAGGATCAGCCCCACCTCCCGCCACCCCACGGTGCCGAGGGCCCCCAGGATCCACGCGTAGACCTCCCGGAGCGTGTCGGCGTTCCGCTGCTGGACGTAGGTCTGGGCCGCGGTGAGGAAGGAGGCCACCGCCACCCCGGCCAGGATCAGCGTGGCCGTGCTCCGGGTGCGGGTCCGGGAGCGGCCCAGCGCGTACGTCGCACCCACGCCCACCACCGCCCCCAGGAACGCGGCCACGGGCAACGGGTCGAGGGGCCAGCCGGCCCGGTCGGGCAGGTAGGCGACCGCGAGGGTGGCCCCGAGCCCGGCCCCCGCCGCCACGCCGAGCAGGTAGGGGTCGGCCAGCGGGTTGCGGAACACGCCCTGGTAGGCGGCGCCGGCCGAGGCGAGCATGGCCCCCACCAGCCCGGCCAGGACGACCCGCGGCACCCGGAGCTCCCAGAGGATCGCCGCCTGGCGCTCCGAGAGCCCCGAGCGGACGTCCACGATCGGGAGGCGGTCGACGAGCTCGGCGATCACCGCCCCCGGCCGCAGCGCGACCGGCCCGACCAGGATCCCGGCGAGCGCCGCCCCACCCAGCGCGGCCAGGGCAGCGAGGAGCGGAGCCGGCCCGAGGCGGGACGGGCGGACCTCCTCGGCGGCCCGGGGATGGGTCACGCCGCCTCCTCCAGCCGCTCGACCTCCTCCACCACCGTGCGCAGGAGCTCCACGATCCGGGGTCCCCACCGGGACGCCACGTCCTCGTCGAGCTCCACGATGGCGCCGGTCCGCACCGCCGTGATCCGGTCCCAGCCCGGCCGACGGGCCACCTGGCGGGGCGTCACCCCGCAGCACTCCGCGTCGGCCAGGAAGATCAGGTCGGGGTCGGCCTCCACGATGAACTCCGCCGAGAGCTGCGGGTACGGCCCGCCCTCGGCCCGGTCGGCGATGTTCTCCAGCCCCACGAGCCCGTAGATCTGCCCGATGAACGTCTCGGAGGTGACCGAGAAGAACGTCGGGTCCAGCTCGTGGTAGTACGTGAGCGGCTCCTCCAGCCGGGCAGCCCGCTCCAGGAGCCGCTCGATCTCGGCCCGCATCTCGGCCACGACCTCCGTCGCCCGCTCCGCGTTCCCCGTCGCCTGGCCCAGCTGCTCGATCTGGCGGTACGTGTCCTCCAGGGTCTCGGCCGCCGGGTGCAGGATCACCGGCACGTCGAGCGCCTCCAGCGAGGCCACGACGTCGTTCACATCGTCCGAGAGCACCACGAGGTCCGGCTCGAACCCCGCGATGGCCTCCACGTTCGGCTCGTAGCCGGAGAGGTCCGTGTCGGGCGCCTCCGGCGGGTAGTCCGAGAACTCGTCGGCCGCCACGACCTGGTCGCCGGCGCCGATGGCGAACAGCATCTCCGTGGAGGTGGGCGAGAGCGAGACGATCCGCTCCGGCCGGGCCTGGATCCGGACCGGGCCGTTCGCCGCCTCCACCGTCACCGGGAACGCGGTCCCCGCGGTGGCGGTGGGACGTTCCCCGGCACCGGCCCCGGGCGGTCCTCCGCAGGCCACGAGCAACAACGTGAGCACGAGCGGGACCGGGGTCCCGCGCCACCGCAGACGATCCATCCCCAACCTCCTTGGCCGAACGCGCGGCCGGTCGGACCGTCCCTCGGAGGCCGGGATGCGAACAGCCCCCGGCCCTCGGCCGGAGGCTGCGCACGGGCCCGCCGCCTTCGAGCGAGGGACGGCTTCCCTCACCCCCGAGGCAGGTCTCCTGACTCCCGGATCACCGCTCCCCCGAGCCTTCCCAGGACCCTCGGTCCCAGTGGCATGTCTCGGGGTCGCTCCCCGGTCACAGTGGCGCGACCGTGCCGGACTCTCACCGGCTTCCCTTTTCAGTCTCCCGGCGGGATGCCCCCCGCCGCTCGGCCACCTCGGGGCCTATGCGGTTGTCGGGCGGATGCTCGCACACCCGCCACAGGGCCGGCAAGCGGTGCTGCCGGGGCCCCGGGCCCGGTGTTCCGGATCGGCCCGGGGTGAGGCCACGGTCCTCAGGCCCGCCCGGAGAGGACCTCCAGGTACCGGTCGAGGCGGTCGTAGGTCTCGGCCGCACCGGCCTCCATCGCCCCGTCCGCCATCATCCCGTCCCGATCCTCGACCGAGTCGAAGACCGACCTGGCGGTGAGCGTGGTCCTCCCCTCGTGCTCCTCGAGCGTCAGGGTCTCCACGGACACGTGGCCGGGCATGCCTCCCCACTCGAACGTCCAGGTGATCCGCTCCGGGGGGACGATCTCCCGGTACTCGCCGTAGAACGCGTGCACCTCCCCGTCGGGGCCGCGGTGCTCGATCCGCCACGCGCCGCCCGGTCGGAAGTCGACCTCGCAGCTCGCGATCTCGTAGCGGCGCGGCCCCCACCAGTGCCTGAGGTGCTCGCACGAGGAGTGGGCCTCGAACACGAGCTCCCGCGGTGCGTCGAACACGCGGGTCATCACGATCTCCCGCTCCGACGGGGTCGTCACCGTGAGCTTGCTACTCTCCATCGCCCTCCTCCTTCCCTCGTCCCCGCAGCTCCCCCAGGTACGCATCGAGCCGGTCGTAGCTCTCCTCCCAGAACCGTCGGTACCCCTCGAGCCACCCCGCCGCCTCCCGCAGCGGATCCGCCCGGAGCCGGGCCGGCCGCCACCGGCGGTCCCGGCCCCGGGCCACCAGGCCGGCCCGCTCCAGGACCTTCAGGTGCTTCGAGACCGCGGGGAGGCTGATGTCGAACGGCTCCGCGAGCTCCGTCACCGAGGCCTCCCCCGCCGCCAGTCGGGCCAGGATGGCCCGCCTCGTGGGGTCGGCCAGGGCGGCGAACGTGCGGTCCAGGCGATGGGCCGTGGTGGACATTAAACCTTTCGGTTAAGTAACCGCCCTACCGTACCCTCGCGGCACGGGTGGCGTCAACGCGGGCTCCGGTCGAGGACGGAGGCCGGGGACGAAACGGGGTCCGTGCGCTCGGCCCCGACCGGCGGCACCCGACCTACCGGCGGGCCGGCTCCCGGGGCGGGCCCGCGGTCGGGGCGGGGCGAGCCAGGCCGACGAGGTCCTGGCTCAGGGTCCACAGCCGCCGCCGGGCCTCAGGGTCGTGGGCCTGGGGCTCGGCCCGCCCCTCGTGGAACCGATCGAAGTACCGGCCGCTCACGCCCTCCAGCTCGGGGGCGATCGCCAGGCGGACGGTGGCCTCCATCCCCTCCCGGATCGTGCTCATCGTGGAGCCGAACGCCTCGAGGACCATCTTCGTGGGCATCAGGGACGCCGGGTGGAGCGCGTTCACGCTGACGCCGGTCTCCCCCTCCGCCCGGAGCCGCTCGGCCAGCTCGAAGGTGAACATGACCTGGGCCAGCTTGCTCTGCCGGTAGGCCCGGAACCCCTCGTAGCTCCGCTCCAGCATCACGTCGTCGAAGTCGATCGGGGCCTGGCCGACCGAGGCCACGTTCACGATCCTGGCGGGCGCCGAGCGCCGGAGGAGGGGGAGCAGCAGCAGGGTGAGCAGGAAGGGTGCCAGGTGGTTCACGGCGAACCGGAGCTCGTGCCCGTCGGCGCTCTCCTCCCGGCGATGGGGGTCGCTGCCCATCCCGATCCCGGCGTTGTTGATGAGGACGTCGAGGCGCTCCTCCCGTCCCAGGATCTCCTCCGCCATCCGGCGGACCTCGTCGAGGGAGGAGAGGTCGGCGAGGTAGGTCCGGAGGCGGTCGTTCCCCGTGGCTCCACGGATCTCCGAAAGCGTGTCGGCCAGGCGGGCCTCGCTCCGGCCATGGAGCAGGACCGTGGCCCCCCGGGAGGCGAGCTCCCGGGCCACCGCCCGGCCCAGCCCGTCGGTGGCCCCGGTCACCAGGATGGTCTGCTCGTGGATCGGTCGCATCGTTGTCCCTTCCTCCTCAGGCCGCCTCCCCCACCCCATCCGGGCCGGAGGCCACGGGGGCGGCCAGGGCCCGGAGCACGCCGGGCAGTCCGCGGATCTGCGACAGGATGGCCTGGAGGCCGCCCTCCGTCCGATCGGGCAGGGTCAGGGCCACGGCGTCGTAGGGGCCCAGCACGTCCTGCGCGAACAGCACACCGGGCAGGGCCTGGAGGGTCCGGGCGATGGGGGGCGCCCCGTCGCTCGTCTGCACCAGTACGTAGGTCTTGGTCACGGCTCCTCCTCCACCTCCTCGTCGGGCGCACCGGGGCCCGACGAGGAGACCTTAGCATCCTTCCCTGCCATTCGTCCATGCATGACAGATGACGGCGGATGTCTGATGCTATGCTGTGCCCGTGGACGACAGGGAACCCGGTCTCAGGGAACGGAAGAAGCTCCGGACGCGCGCCCAGCTCACGGAGGCGGCGATCAGGCTGTTCTCCGAACGGGGGTTCGACGGGACCACGATCGAGGACATCGTGGAGGAGGTGGAGGTCTCCCCCCGGACGTTCTTCCGCTACTTCGACTCCAAGGAGGACGTCGTCATCGGGTTCTTCGACGACCTGGGCGAGGAGCTCCGGGCGATGCTCGCGTCCAGGCCGGCGGAGGAGCCGCCCTTCCTGGCGGTCCGCCGCGCCCTGGGCTCGCTGATCGACGTGTACACCGCCCAGGCGGACCGGGTCCTCGCCGCGAAGCGGCTGGCCCACGGCACGCCGGCCATCCGGGCCCGGCTCCTCGACAAGCAGGCCAGGTGGGAGAACGGGGTCACCGAGGAACTGGCCGCCAGGCTCGGCGTGGATCCCGACCACGACCCCCGTCCCCGCCTCGTGGCGGCCGTCGCCCTGGCCGCGTTCTCCGCGGCGGTGACCCGCTGGGTGGATGGCGGCGGCCGGGACGATCTCCGCCGGCTCCTCGACCAGGCCCTGGAGACCGTCGCCGCCGGCCTCGATCGGCTCCCCGCCCCCGCCCCGTAGGGCCGGATGCGTTCCGGCCGCGGGGGATGCTGAAACCCGCGACCTTCGAGGGCTCCCCGGTCTCCGCTCGCCGGTCCGCTACTCCTCCCGGAGCCGTTCCCGCCGACGGAGCTCCGCCTCGGTCGGCTCCTCCGGGGCGAACGACCCCTGGGGCACCTCGCCGGCGGGCTCGTACGTGGCCATCACCACGCCAGTGCTGGACACCTCGTGGTCCACGAGCCGCAGGGCCGCCGGGGGCGCTCCCTCTCCGAACAGGCGCTTCCCGGTGCCCAGGACGACCGGGAAGATCCACACCCGGAACCGGTCGATCAGGCCGTGCCGGAGGAGGGTCTGGATGAGATTCGAGCTGCCGTGGACCTGGAGCTCCGGGCCGTCCTCCTCCTTGAGCCGGGCCACCGCCTCCGCCACGTCGCCCTCCAGGAGCTGCGAGTGCTCCCACTCCAGCGCGTCGAGGGTCCGGGAGGCCACGTACTTCGTGGCCCGGTTGAGCTCCGCGGCGCCGGGCTCGTCGGTGTGGGGCCAGTAGGCGGCGAAGATCTCGTACGTCCGCCGCCCCAGGACGAGGTCGAACGGCTTGCCCATGAACTCCCCCATGGCCTGCGCCATCCGCTCGTCCCAGAACGACACCGACCACCCCCCGTGCGCGAAGCCCCCGCTCGGGTCCTCCTCGGGTCCCCCCGGCGCCTGCATCACCCCGTCGAGGCTGACGAACGTGTTCGCGACCAGCTTCCGCATGGCTCCCTCCTTCCCACCCTCTCCCTCATGTGGACCGATGCCCGGCCCGTGATCCATCGCCGGCACGCCCGGGTCGGCGCCCCGATCGCCTAGGCCGCGCAGCAGGAGAGCCGGTCCACGTCGGCGGTGAAGGACTGGGCGGTGAGCCGGAGGCCCTCGGCCATCGTGAGGTAGGGGGCCCAGGTCGTTGCCAGGTCCTCCACCCGGAGCCCGAACCGCACCGCGTAGACGGCCCCGATGATCACGTCGCCGGCACCCGCCGCCACGACGTGGACCCCCAGGATCCTCCCGGTCCCCCGCTCCGCCACGATCTTGAACGCCCCCCGGGTGTCCCGGTTCACCAGGGGCCGGGGGATGTGCTCCAGCTCCACCACCCGGCACTCGCAGGCGTAGCCCTGCCGGGTGGCCTCCTCGTCGGTGAGCCCCACGGCGGCGATCTGGGGCTCGGTGAAGGTCACCCGGGGCATCCCGGTGTAGTCCATCCTCCTCCCGGCCCCGGCGATCGCGTTGTCGGCGGCCAGGGTCCCCTGGGCCGCGGCCACGTACACGAAGCCGGGTCCCCCGGTGACGTCCCCCGCGGCGTACACGATGGGGTTCGTGGTCCGGAGCTCCTCGTCCACGGCGATGGCCCCGCGGCCGGTGCGCTCGACCCCGGCCGCCTCCAGGCCCAGGCCCTCCACGTTCGGCCGCCGGCCCGTGGCCACCAGGACCTGATCGGCCTCGAGCCGCCTGCCGTCCTCGAGGTGGACGACCCTGCGGCCCCCCGCCCGCTCCACCCGGGTGATCGTGGCCGAGGTGATGGCCTCGATCCCCTCGTCGGCGAACACCGTCGTGATCCACCGGGAGATCTCCGGCTCCTCCAGGGGGGCCAGGCGGGGAAGGACCTCGACGATCGTCACCTCCGACCCCAGCCGGGAGAACAGCTGGCCCATCTCCAGCCCGATGGAGTTGCCCCCGATCACCAGAAGGGTCCTCGGGAGCTCCGTGAGCTCCATGGCCGTGGTCGAGGTGAGGGAGCCGGCCTCCTCCAGCCCGGGGATGGGCGGGGCCCAGGGAGAGGCCCCCGTGGCGATCAGGTAGCGGCCCGCCCGGATCTCCCGTCCGTCCACGGCCACGGCGTCGGGACCGGTGAACCGGGCCTCCCCCCGGAGGATCTCGAACCCGTAGGCCTCCGCCAGCTCCTCGTACTTCCACCCCCGCAGGAACGAGACCACCTCGTCCTTCATCCCCACCAGCCGGGCCAGATCCACGCCTCCCTGGGACGTGGAGATCCCGTCGAACGGGTGGTGCCCGGCCCGGTGGTAGGCCTCCGCGGCCGCCAGGAGGGTCTTCGACGGCACGCAGCCGGCATTCACGCAGGTGCCCCCGATCGTCCCCCGCTCCACGAGCGCCACCCGGGCCCCCAGCGTCGTGGCCCGGATGGCCGCGGCGAAGGCCGCCCCGCCCGAGCCGATCGCGAGCAGGTCGTAGTGCCCGGGCCGATCGACGCCCATCCGCTCCCGCCTCATGCCAGATCACCCCACCATCGCCATCCGAGCTCCTCGGCCTCCTCCAGGGTCAGCGCGAGCCCCGGAGGGTCCCCCCGTCCGCGGCGCCACTCCTCCAGGTGCTCCTCGCTGCAGAACAGGTTCATGTCCGGGCAGAGCTCGTCGACCAAGCTGGTGCAGCACCCCCGGGTGGGGAGCCACGCCCGGAGCCCCTGGCCGCCCGACGACCGCCCCTCCCGGAACCGGACCTCGATGGCCCGGCCGCAGGTCGGGCAGGCGGTGCGGGCCACGGCGTCGGCCCGGAGGGCGGCCGGGATGCCCACGGCGTCGGCCCGGAGGGCGGCCGGGATGCCCACGGCGTCGACGGCGCACCAGGTGTGGAACGCCTCCCCGCCCAGGAGCAGGCGGTGGGGGGATGGGACCAGGCTGAGCCCGGCCGATCCCACTACCCGGCCCGCGGCGTCCACGACGGCCCGACCCGAGCGGGCCAGCCCGGCGACGGCCTCTCTGACCGTCCGCTCGGGGAGCCCGGTGGCCCGGGCCAGCTCCGCCGGGCCCGGGGCCCGGCCCCTCAGGATGGACCGGAAGGCGGCCCGGCAGGCCTCGGCCTCCGCCGGGCTGAGCGCACCCGCCTCGGGATCGATCGGTCCGCCGCCGCCTCCCGCGACGGGAACCCCTCGGTCCTCCCTCCGGCCGGCGCCCCTTCCGGCGTCGGGCCCCGGCGCGACCTCCTCCCCCATCGTCCGCTCCTCCGCCTCAGATCCAGTCGGGGCCGATCCGGCGGCAGGTCGCCAGGTGCTCGCGGTGCTCCGCGGCGAGCTCAACCGCCTCGGCCAGCAGCTCGCGCAGCCGGCGGTCGGTCACCCGGTACACCACGTTGCGGCCGCGCCGCTCCGCCTCCGCCATCCGGCACCACTTCAGGCAGGCCAGGTGGTTGGACACGCGGCTCTGGGGAGCGCCCACCAGCTGGACCAGCTCGGAGACCGTCCGCTCCCGCTCCAGGAGCGCTTCCAGGATCCGGAGCCGGGTGGGATCGCCCAGCACGCGGAAGTACCGGGCCAGGGCCTCCGCCCGCCCCGGGTCCCTGCCAACCGCCGTCGCCGTACTCGCCATCGCTGCCGGGTATGATATCAGGTTCACCTGTTGTATCGCCGGCGATCTCGCCCCGCTCTACCCTGCGCATGACGGTTCACCGCGATGCGCCGCCCCGACCGCCGGGGCGTCGCTCACGAGACGAGGAGGGCAGTCCGATGGCTCGGAGACGAACCCTCGGGATCGCGCTGGGCACGACCGCTGCGGCCGCCGTGGCGGTGCGGCACATCCGCCGCGGGCACGCCGGGCGCCAGGTGGCGGGGGGGATCCTGGTGGGCGACGCCGCCGCCTACGACCGCTTCGTGCACCGGCACCTGCTCGGGTCGCTGTTCCGGGGGATCGCGGCCGACGTCGCCACCGCGCTCCCCCTAGGGGGCCGGGTGCTCGAGGTGGGCTGCGGGCCCGGCCGCCTATCCCTCCTCCTGGCCCGGCGGTACGGCCTCGACGTGATCGGCCTGGACCTGGACTCGGCCATGATCGCCCGGGCCCGGGGCAACGCCGCCCGTGCCGGCGACGGGCGGCGGCCCTCGTTCGTCGTGGGGGACGTGGCCTCCCTGGGGTTCCCCGACGGGTCGTTCGACCTCGTGCTCAGCACGCTCTCCATGCACCACTGGGCGGACCCGGGTGCCGGCCTGGCCGAGATCGGCCGGGTGCTGCAGCCCGGCGGCCGGGCGCTGATCTGGGACCTCCGGCCGGGCATCGTGCCCTTCCACGCGCACGTACCCGACCCGGCCGAGGTCGTGGGCGGCTCCGCGCTTCGGCTCGTCAGGTCCGAGCCGTGGCGGTGGCCCTGGAGGCTC
>DATLZP010000236.1:0-7814 GCA_035573935.1 Actinomycetota bacterium | reverse complement strand
GTCCGCCGCTCCACGGGCCGGTCCGCGTCGCCGGGCGGCGCCTCGATCCGGTCCACCTCCCCGGGATCCTCGAGCTCGGGTCGGGCTCGGGTCTCCGGCCCCGGAGGCCCCGGGGCGTCCGGGGCCCTGAGGGGCGGCTCGAGGTCCCCCTCCACCTCCGCTTGGCGTCTGGCCCGGACCCGGGCGGCCACCTCCTCGGGGGGCGGTCCGATCATCGAGGGCAGGTGCTCCACGGCCGGCACGGGCTCCGTGGGGGGCTGGCGGTCGGCCACCTCCCGGGCCAGGGCTCGGTACGACTCGGCGCCCTTCGACCGGGGGTCGTAGACCGTGATGGGCTGCCCGAACCCCGGAGCCTCGGACAGCCGCACGGTCCGGGGGATGACGACCCGGTACACGCGATCGCCGAAGAACCGCTGGACCTCCTCCACGACCTGCTCGGACAGCTTGGTCCGGGGATCGAACATCGTCATGACGATGCCCGTGAGCTTCAGGCGAGGGTTCACGTTCTGCTGCACGAGCCGGACGTTGCGGAGCAGCTGCCCCAGGCCCTCCAGGGCGTAGTACTCGCACTGGATGGGGACGATGAGCTCCTCGGCCGCGGCCAGCGCGTTGATGGTGAGCAGCCCGAGCGACGGGGGGCAGTCCAGGAAGATGAAGTCGTAGCGGCCACCCCCGTCGCTCTCCCCCTCCGCCGGCCCGGCCCTGGACGGAGGGCCGTCCCGGAGCGGCTCGAGGGCCCGGCGCAGCCGGAGCTCCCGGGAGAACTGGGAGACGAGCTCGATCTCCGCCCCGGCCAGATCGATCGTGGAGGGGACGGCGTCCAGGCCAGGCACCTGCGTCGGGACGACGGCCCGGTGGATGGGGGCCTCCGCCGCCAGCACGTCGTAGATCGTCACCGCACGGTCCTCGTGCCGGACGCCGAGGCCAGTGGAGGCGTTCCCCTGGGGGTCGAGGTCGACGACCAGCACCCGGAAGCCGAGCTCCGCCAGGGCCGCCCCCAGGCTGACGGCGGTCGTGCTCTTCCCCACGCCGCCCTTCTGGTTGGCGATGGCGATCACCCGGGGGCCGGCGGAGCCCGAACCTGAGGTGCGGGATCGGCTCGAGCGCGACCTCACCGAGCGGCTGGGGGTTCGGGGGACACCGCTGCGCTGCTCGGCCCGGTCATCGGGGGCGGGGGGGTCGGAAGCGGGACCCGGGGCAGGCGTCGGTCGGGGAGCGGCGCGGCGTTCGCTCACTGCCGGGCCATGATAACGAGCGGTCCTCCGCTTTCAAGCCCGCCCGGCACCAGAACCCGGGCCCCGGCCGGGAGGGCGCCGGCGCTCCAGCCGGCGCCGGCGAACCAGACGAGCCGCCCGCCCGGCCGAAGGATCGGTCGGGCCAGGGCCGCGCAGCGTTCGAGCGGGCCCAGGGCGCGAGCCGTGCAGAGATCGGCGGCGGGCTCCGCCCCGGCCGCCACGAGCCGCCCCAGGTCCTCGGCCCGGCCGACGAGGACCCGCGCGTTCCGGATCCCGAGGCGCTCCACGACGAGCTCCAGGAACCCGGCTCGCCGCCTCATGGGCTCGACCAGCCGCACGTCGAGGCCGGGGAGGGCCAGGGCGAGGACGAGGCCGGGGAGCCCGGCTCCGCTCCCCAGGTCCACCGAGCTCCGGTCCTCGGGCTCCACCGCTCGCACGGCCCGCAGGCTGTCCAGGATGTGGCGCTCGAGGAGCCGGGGGGCGTCGGATGCCGAGACGAACCCCCGGGGCAGCGCCTCCCCCCGGAGGAGCTCCTCGAACCGGATGAGGTCCCGGGCCGCCTGGGGCGGGAGGTCCAACCCCATCGCCGCCGCCCGGCTCCGCAGCCCATCCACGGCCTGAAGTTGATGTTTCACGTGAAACGCCCCGCCCGCCGGCCGGGCCGCCCCCTCCCCAACCCTCCGGTTGAACGGCCGACGGGTGCCACCGGCCTCATCGCCGGGGCCGGATCACCACCCGCCGCTCCGGCTCCTCCCCCCGGCTGGCCGTCGTCACGCCGTTCACCTCGGCCACGGCGTCGTGCACGATCTTCCGCTCGAAGGGGTTCATGGGCTCAAGCTCCTCCTCCCGCCCGGTCCGCTTCACCCTCCGAGCCACCTCCCTGGCCCGGGCCGCCAGCCGGTCCCGGCGCCTCCGGCGGTAGCCCTCCACGTCCACCACGACCCGGGCCCGCTCACCGGTCCGACGGGCCACCACCGTCCTGGTGAGCTCCTGGAGGGCCTCCAGGGTCTGGCCGTGCCGGCCGATCAGGATCGCCGTGTCGTCGTCCCCGCCCTCCAGCAGGTCCACGTACATCGTCGCGCCCTCGAGCGTCGGTTCGACCGCGGCCTCGATCCCCATCCGCTGCAGGAGCTCCTCCAGGAAGTCGGCTGCCAGCTCGCCCTGTTCCTCCAGGGCCTCCTCGTCCAGCTCCTCGGTCGCCCGCCGGACCCGGACCCGGACCACCGCCTGCTGGGAGCCCAGGCCGAGGAAGCCACCCCGCGGTTCCTGGAGGACCTCGATCTCGGCCTCCTGCTCGCTCACGCCGAGCTCGGCCAGGGCGGCCTCGACCGCCTCCTCAACGCTTGCGCCGCTTCTTTCGATCTCCATCCTTCGAGCCCTCGGCGGCTCCCCTGCCACCCGATCCCCGGGACCCGCTCGTCCCCCTGGCCGGAGCGGCGCCCGTGGGGGCCGGCCCGCCCCAGGCCTGGGGTCCGATGTGCCCCGCCTTCAGCAGGAACGCCTGTTGCCCGATCTGCCACAGGTTCGACGCCGTCCAGTACAGCACCAGGCCGGCGGGGAAGGTGAACCCGAACACGCCGAACATGAGCGGCATGACTCGGGTGAGCATCTGTTGCTGCTGCGACTGCCCCGGCGGGCTGGCCCGCTGCATCTGCCGGGTCTGGAAGTACGTCGTGGCGATCATGAGGACGGCCAGGGCGTAGTAGGGGACCCGGGTCAGGGCCCCCTCGCCGCAGTGGAGGGAGATCGGGCGGTTCTCCGGGCCACCCCTCACGGCCTCCGTCCGCCCCTCGCCGGCCTGGAAGGCCGTGCACAGAAGGTTCATGCCCAGGAAGCGGACGGACCCGTTCGGCTCCTCCTCGTAGATGTGGGACCGGATGTCCTGCCACAGGGCGCTCTCCTCCGGCAGGTGGAGGGGCCGCTGGGCGACGACGTTGATGATCGAGTACATCGCGATGAGGATCGGGAACTGCAGCAGCACCGGCCAGCAGCCGGAGAACGGGTTCACCCCGTGCTCCTTGTACAGCTTCATGATCTCTTCCTGCTGCCGCTGCTTGTTGGCCTTGAACCGCTGCTGGACCTGGCGGACCTTGGGCTGGATGGCCTGCATGGCCTGCATCGACTTGATCTGCTTGATCCCCAGGGGGAGCAGCACGAGCCGGATCAGGACCGTGAGCAGGATGATGCTCAACCCGAAGTTGGGCAGCAGGTCGTAGATCTGGGCCAGGACCCAGCCCAGGCCGTTCAGGAGGCCCTGCCAGAGGGGCGACCAGGGGACCTGGGCCAGGGTCACCGCGGGACCTCCGCTTGTATGACAACATCATCCACCCGGCCCCGCCCCCGGGCCTCGCGCCTGGACGGGGGCACGTGATCCACGCCCCCCTCCGTGAACGGCCCGCAGCGGGCCACGCGCCAGGCGGCCAGGGCCGACCCCCGAAGGGCACCGTGCCGGCGCACCGCCTCCTCGGCGTAGGCGGAACAGCTGGGCTGGAACCGGCACTGTCCCCCCAGCCAGCCGGACAGCGTGAGTCGGTACAGGCGGATCAGCCCCACCAGCACCAGCCGAGCCGGCGCCCCCAGGGCCCACGCCGCGTCCCGGACGGCGGTCACGCCGTCACGACCTCCGCCCGACGGAGCAGCTCGATCATCTCGGCCACCAGGTCCCGCGTCCTCGCGCCCCGGATGGGTTCCCGCGCCACCCACACCACGTCCGTGCCCGGCACCACCTGCGGCGCGACCTCGCGCCAGGCCGATCGGAGCACGCGCCGGGCCCGGTTGCGCGCCACCGCCTTCCCGATACGCCGTCCGGCGACGAACCCCGCCTCCCCGGCGCCCCGCGCGACGAAGGCTACCACCCGCTCCCCGCGGTAGGGCCGGCCCTCCCGGAGCACGCGGCGCACGTCGCTCGCCCGCAGCCCGAGCCCCCAGGGGCGCTACGCGGAGAGACGGGCCCGGCCCTTGGCCCGGCGACGGGCCAGGATGGCCCGCCCGGCCCGCGTCCGCATCCGGACGCGGAAGCCGTGGGTCTTCTTCCGCCGGCGCGTGTTCGGCTGGTAGGTGCGCTTGGACATCGTTCCTCTCCCGGCGGGCCGGTGGTGGACCCGGGAAGTATACGGACCCCGCCCGGGTCGCGGCGGGGGAGAAAGAGCGTCAAAAGGAGCATCTCGGCTCCCGCTGCTCCAGGGGCGGTGCTATAGTCCGTCGCGCTTCCCCCGAGGCCCGGCCCCTCCGGCGCGGGCCTCATCCTTCCCCTCAGGGTTTTCCACAGGTGTGGAAAGGTTCTGTGGATACGGATGGCGATCGCGTCCCAGGAACAGCTCGCCGAACGCACCTGGTCGCGCGTCGTGGAGCGGGCCCGCCGCGAGCTCCCCGAGAGCTCCTACGCCATGTGGTTCAGCGGGGTGCGGGCCACGGCCCTCCGTGACGGCGTCCTCGAGATCGTCGCCCCGTCGGACTACGTGCGGGACTGGTTGGCCCGGCACTACCTGGACCTGATCCGGGCCGCCGCCGAGGACTCCCTGGGCCACCCGGTCCAGATCCGGCTGGGCACCGACCACCGGCCCCCCCGGCCCCTGGCGGAGGGGGCCGACCAGCCGTCCGGCCACCGCACCGCCGCCGATCGGGCTCCCGCGGCCCGGCCCCCCGGAGCCCCCGGGCTCCCCTTCCCGAACTACACGTTCGACGCCTTCGTCCCCGGGCCGTCCAACCGGTTCGCCCACGCCGCGGCGATGGCCGTGGCCGAGGCCCCCCCGTCCAAGGCCTACAACCCGCTGTTCATCTACGGTGGGGTGGGCCTCGGCAAGACCCACCTCCTCGTCGCCATCGGCCACCACATGCATCGCCTGACCCCCGCGCTCCGCGTGAAGTACGTGACGAGCGAGCAGTTCGTCACGGAGTTCATCCGGGCCGTCCGGGAGCGCCAGGGCTACCAGTTCCAGCAGCGCTACCGTGAGGTGGACGTCCTGCTGGTCGACGACATCCAGTTCCTGGCCAAGCGGGAGGAGACCCAGACCGAGTTCTTCCACACGTTCAACCACCTCCACGGCGCCGAGCGGCAGATCGTCATCGCCTCGGACCGGGCCCCCCAGGAGCTGTCCGGGATGGAGGAGCGCCTCCGGAACCGCTTCCGCTGGGGGCTCTGCGTCGACGTGCAGCCCCCCGACCTGGAGACCCGGATCGCGATCCTCCAGCTCAAGGCGCACCGCGACGACATCCACGTCCCCGACGACGTCGTCGAGTTCATCGCCGGGAAGTTCGACCAGAGCGTGCGGGAGCTCGAGGGGGCCCTGGTCCGGGTGGTGGCCTGGAGCGAGCTCACCGGCCAGCCGATCGACATCCAGCTCGCCGAGCGGGCCCTGCAGGACCTGATCCCCCAGACCGAGGCGGAGATCCCGCCCCAGCTCATCCTGGAGGAGACCGCCCGGTACTTCGGCCTCACGCCCCACGACCTCGTCTCCAAGAACCGCTCCCGTCCCCTCACGACGGCCCGGCACGTGGCGATGTACCTCCTGCGGGAGTGCACCGGCCAGTCGCTCATCAAGATCGGCGAGACCTTCGACCGCGACCACACCACCGCCCTGCACGGGATCAAGAAGATCGAGCAGAACATGCGGGCCCGCGACACCACGTACCGCCAGGTGCAGGACCTCACCAGGATCATCCGGAGCCGGGCCCGCGGTGGATAACCCGGTGGATCGGTGGGGACCGTCGCCGGTCGGAGGCGCGACCGCGGGCTGGGGCCGGGCCCCCGCGGTTCCCTTTCCCCAGCCCGTCCACATGTCAGAGGGGCCCCCTAGGCTGGGCCGGAGGGGCGCGGATCCCGTTTTCCACAGGCACTACCACCGACCTTTCGAGGAAGAACGAAGGAGCATCATGAGGGGGTGGGGAGGTTGAAGTTCCGCTGCGACCGTGACGCCCTGGCCGAGGCCCTCCAGATCGTCCAGCGGGGGGTGTCGTCCCGACCGGGGATCCCCGCGCTCACCGGGGTGCTGCTGGAGGCGGCCGAGGGGGGGAGCCTCACGCTCACCACGACGGACCTCGAGGTCTCGGCCCGGCTCCAGGTGGACGTCCAGGTCCACGAGCCCGGGACGGCACTGGTCCCCGCCCGGCTCCTCGGGGACACCGTGAAGAGCCTGTCCGACGCGCCGGTCGACGTGGAGGCCGACGAGGGGCAGGCCCGCATCCGGTGCGCCGCCTACGAGGGCGCGCTCCGCCTGCTGCCGGCGGAGGACTTCCCGAGCCTCCAGGAGCCGGCCGGCACCCGGGTCGTGCTCCCCGCCGGCGCCTTCGCCGAGGCCGTCGGGCAGGTGGCCAGGGCGGCGTCCCGGGACGAGGCCCGGCCGGTGCTCACCGGGGTGTTGGTCGAGGTGAGCCGGGAGGGGGTCGTCCTGGTGGCCACCGACTCCTACCGGCTGGCGATCCGGGAGCTCGTGGCCACGGCGGCGGGGGAGGCCCGGGCCATCGTGCCGGAACGGGCCATCTCCGAGGCCGGCCGGGCGGCGGGGACCGAGGACCGGGGCGAGGTGGAGCTGCTCCTCGACGAGAGCCAGGCGTCGTTCCGGATCGGGGGGCTGGTGCTGACCTCCCGGCTGATCGAGGGCGAGTTCCCGAACTACCGGCAGCTGCTCCCCGAGGCGTACGAGAACCGCCTGACCGTCTCCCGGCAGCAGCTGATCGACGCGGTCCGCCGGGTGGGCCTCCTGGCCCGGGACACGAGCCCGGTGAAGATGGAGTTCAACGCGCTGGGGGTGAAGCTCTCGTCCTCCTCGCCGGACCTGGGCCAGGCGGTGGAGGCCGTGGAGGCGCGCTACGAGGGGGAGGATCTGGTCGTGGCCTTCAACCCCACCTACCTCGCCGATGGGCTGGCGGCGGCGAGCGGCGAGTCCGTCCGCCTCGAGGTCCGGGACGGCCTGAAGCCCGGGGTGGTCCGGGGAGAGGGCGACGAGTTCACGTACCTCGTGATGCCGGTCCGGCTCCCCGCGCCGGTGGGCTGAGCCCGCCGGGGCCGTGCGGTTCCGCTGGGTGGAGCTCCGCGACTTCCGGAACCACCGGGCCACCGAGCTCCCCGACCTGCCTGAGGGGCTCCTGGTGGCGGTGGGGGCGAACGGGGAGGGCAAGACGAACCTGCTGGAGGGGATGTACTACGCGCTGGCCCTGGCGTCCCCCCGATCCGCGAGCACCGGGCCGCTGGTCCGGGAGGGGGCGGCGGCGGCGTACGTCCGGGCGGAGGTGGACTCGGCGGCCGGGCGGGTGCTGGTGGAGATCGAGATCCCCCGGGAGCGGGCCAGCAGGGTCCACGTGGATCGCTCCCCGGTCCGCAGGAAGCGGGAGCTCCGCAGGCGGGTCCGGGGGGTGTTCTTCGGCCCCGAGGACCTGGAGGTGGTCCGGGGCGATCCGGCGGCCAGGCGGGGGTTCCTCGACCAGGCGGTGGCCGCGCTGTGGCCCCTCCGGGAGGGGCTGGCCCCGGCCTACGAGCGGGTCCTGCGGCAGCGGAACCGTCTGTTGAAGGAGTGGGAGGGACGGGGGGCGCCGCCCGCCCTCGCCGCCTGGGACGCTGAGCTGGTGGCGGCGGGCGCCGCG
>DATLZP010000235.1:0-5118 GCA_035573935.1 Actinomycetota bacterium | reverse complement strand
CGATCGTCCGACTGGTGTGGGTGGGCTGGAACACGCCCGGCGTGACGAGCAGCGTGAAGGGCCCGGTGCGGCCCTTCCACTCGATCTCGCTGGAGGCCGGTCCGGCCGCCGGGGTGGTCATGGGTCCGCCCATCGTGGCGGCCGCGGGGGGAACCGTCAACCGGACCGACCGGCCGGGGGACCCCGGGAACAGGCCGAGGGGCGAACCTCTCAGAGCGTGGGGGCCTCCACCGGGGCGTCCTCCCCCACCGGTCGCTCCCCCCGCTCCAGCCCGTCGGCCTGGGCCCGGGCGGCCGCCGCCACGCCCGCGGTGTCCACGCCGCGGTGCCCGGGGGGGTAGCGGCCGATCCGCCGGGCGGCCCGGCGGAGGAGGGTCACGGCGCCGTGCCGGTTCCCCCGGAGCAGGTGCACGTAGCCCGCACCGAGCTGGGAGAGGCCCTTGAAGAACTCCGCGTCCTCGGTGTCGCGGGCCTGCTTCCACGCCGTCTCCCAGGCCTCGTGGGCGGGGAAGAACCGCCCCGCGTTGAAGTGGGCCCGGGCCAGGCGGTGGTTCTCCTCCAGGGGGAGGGCGTCGAAGTCCTCGAGCTCCAGCCGGTTCGGGCTGCCCCAGGGCTGGGGCCGGCCCAGTTCGTCCCGGGGCCGCTCCGGCTTGTTCCGCCGGGGGGTGGGCCGCCCCGTCTTCTTCTCCGCCTCGCGCCTGGCCACGGGCCCATCGTACCGATAGCCTCGGGGCAGGAGGCTGGGGAGGGGACCGCGTGGCGGAGCCGGGGATCACGACGCCGCCGCCCGCGCCGGCGGGGGGCGAGGAGGAGCCCTCCAGGATGCCCCCGTGGATCCCCCGGCTGATCCTCCTCGTGATCCTGTCGTTCCTCGGGGCCTACGTGGCGCTCCTCCTGATCCGGGAGCTCCGGGGCCTGCTGATCCTCCTCCTCGCCTCCCTGTTCCTCTCGTTCGCCCTGGAGCCCGGCGTCAACTGGCTGGTGCGGCGGGGGTGGCGGCGGGGGACCGCCACCGGGCTCGTCCTGGCGGCCCTGGCGTTCGGGTTCCTGGCGATGCTCGCGCTCATGATCCCGCTCGTGATCGCCCAGGTCGGGGCCCTCGTCGAGCAGCTGCCCGGATGGCTCGAGCGGGTCAGCCGGTTCACCGAGCGGTGGTTCGACGTCGAGCTCACCGGCCAGGCCATCATCGAGCGCATCACGAACGCCCAGGACGCCGTGGCCCGGCTGGCCTCGAACATCGCCTCGGTCGGGGCGCTGATCCTGGGGATCCTGTTCCAGATGCTCGCCATCGGCCTGTTCACGTTCTACCTGGTGGCCGACGGCCCCCGGTTCCGCCGGGCGGTCTGCCGGCTCCTCCCGCCCCGCCGGCAGCGCGACGTGCTCGACGCGTGGGAGATCGCGATCGACCGCACAGGTGGCTACCTGTACTCGCGGCTGCTCCTGGCGGCGATCGGCGCGGCCACGGCGTTCCTCGTGCTGGGGATCCTGGGGGTGCCGTTCGCGCTCCCCCTGGCCCTGTGGATGGGGCTCGTCTCCCAGTTCATCCCGGTGATCGGGACCTACATCGCGGCGGCCGTGCCGCTGCTCGTGGCCGTGCTCGAGGACCCCCTGTCGGCGGTGATCTTCCTGGGGTACGTCCTCGTGTACCAGCAGGTGGAGAACTACCTCCTGGCGCCCCGCATCAGCGCCCGGACGATGCAGCTCCACCCGGCCGTGGCGTTCTTCGCCGCGCTGGCCGGCGGCTCCCTCTCGGGGGTGGTGGGCGCGTTCATGGCCCTCCCCGCGGCGGCCATCATCCAGGCCGTGGTCTCCACGTACGTGCGGACCCACGAGGTCCTGGAGACCGACCTCACGCGGGAGGACCAGCCGGCGGTCGTGGCCCACCCGCAGCGGCGGCGGTCGTGGATGGACCGGTTCCGGGGGAGGGTCGACCCGCCGGGGGAGGGCTGAGCGGGGCCCGTGGACGCCGGAGGAGCCTCGCCCGGGCGGATCACGCTCGTCCCCCACACGCACTGGGACCGCGAGTGGTACGAGCCGTTCGAGGTGTTCCGGGAGCGGCTCGTGACCATGATGGACACGCTGCTCGAGTTGGCCGACCGGGGCTTCCCCCACTTCCACCTGGACGGGCAGACCGCGGTGGTCGACGACTACCTGGCGGTGCGTCCGGAGCGGGAGGCCGACGTCCGGCGCCACGCCGCCGCCGGCCGCCTCTCGCTCGGCCCCTGGGTGACCCAGATGGACGAGTTCCTGGTCTCCGGCGAATCGCTCTGGCGGAACCTGGAGCGAGGCCTGGCCCGGGCCCGGGCCCTGGGACCGGCCCTCGAGATCGGCTACCTCCCCGACCAGTTCGGCCACGCCGGGCAGATGCCGCAGATCCTCCGGGCCTTCGGGATCGAGCGGGCGGTCGTCTGGCGGGGGGTCCCGAGCGCCGTGGACCGCACGTCGTTCCGCTGGGAGTCCCCCGACGGCAGCGCCGTGGTGGCGGAGTACCTGGCGTTCGGCTACTTCGTCGGGTGGCAGGTGGGGGCGGCGGCCGACGGGGCGGCCCTGGCCGCGCTGCTCCGGGAGACGTCCGGGCGGCTCGCCCCGTTCCTCGTCGACGACCGGGTGCTCGTGATGGTGGGGGCCGACCACACCGGGCCCGACCCCGAGCTCCCCCGGAAGGTGGAGGCGGCCCGGGGACACCTGCCCGGCACCGAGGTCGCCGTGGGGTCCATCGCCCAGCACCTCGAGCCGGCGGTCCGGGAGGGGATCCCGGCCTGGCGGGGCGAGCTCCGCTCGGCGGCCCGGGCCCACCTCCTTCCCAACGTGTACTCGGCCCGCGCCCACCAGAAGCGGGAGCGGGCCCGGGTCGAGGCCCTGCTGGAGCGGGTGGCCGAGCCGCTCGCGGCGCTCGCCCCGGGCTTCCCCTGGCCGGGGGAGGCGCTGGACCGGGCCTGGACGCTCCTGCTCTGGAACGGGGCCCACGACTCGGTGTGCGGCTGCTCCCACGACCGGGTGGCCCGGGACGTGGACGCCCGGCACGCGGAGGCCCGGGCCGTCGCCGAGGGCGTGGCCGCCCGGGCCCTCCAGGCGCTCGCCGCGAGCGTGGGAGCCCGGGGGGTGCTCCGCTTCAACCCCTCGCCGTTCGAGCGGGACGGCGTCCCCGGCCTGGGCTGGAAGGTGGACCCCTCCCCCGTGCGGCCGGGGGAGACGGTCCTCCGCCCCGGGGTGGTCGGAGCCTCCCTGCGGCTGGGGGACGTCGCGATCACGTTCCGGGACGAGCCGGACGTCGGCGACCTCTACACGTTCTGCCCCCGGGAGGGCGCGGCGCCGGCCACGCCGACCTGGCGGGTGGGGCAGGACGGGGTCGCGGAGGCCGTCTTCGACGAGGACCTGGCGGTCCGCCTGCGCTGCTCCCGCCGGGAGGGCGAGCCCTTCCTCCGCCTCGAGGGGTGGATCGCGAACGGCCGGGGAGACCACCGGCTCCGGCTGCACGTCGAGCTCCCGGGACCGGCCCGGGGCTCGGTGGCCGGGGCCCCCTTCGAGCTCGTCCCCCGCCCGCTCCGCTCCGAGGGGAGCGACCTCGAGCCCCCCTCCCCCACCTGGCCGGCGCGGGGAATCGTGCTGGCCGGCGGGCTGGCGGTCCTGGCAGAGGGGGTCGTGGAATACGAGGTCCTGGCGGAGGGGGAGCTCGCCGTCACGCTCCTCCGCTGCGTGGGGACGATCAGCCGGGAGGGCCTGGCCACGCGGCCCGCCCCGGCCGGGCCCGACGTGCCCACCCCCGAGGCCCAGATGCTCGGGACCTGGCCGTTCCTCCTGGGCCTCCTGCCCGGGGCCCGTCGGGAGGACCTCCTGCCGGCCTGGGAGCGGCTGGCCCTCCCCCTCCCCGCCGTCCCGGCCCCCGGGGGCGGCTCCCTCCCGCCCTCCGGCACCCTGCTCCCGGTGGAGGGGGCCGAGCTGTCGAGCGTCCGTCGTGTGGAGGGCGGGCTCGAGGTCCGGGTGTGGAACCCCTCCCGGGAGGAGCCGGCCGAGGCCGTGGTGGGCGATCGCCGGGTCCTGCTCGGCCCGGCCCGGATCGAGACGGTCCGCCTCCCCTGAGGCCGCGCTACCCTCCCGGCGTGGCCCGGCGGGTGGACGTGGTGGTGATCGGGGGTGGGGCCATGGGGACCGCCGCCGCCCATCGCCTGGCCCGCCGGGGTCGGGAGACGGTGCTGTTCGAGCGGTTCGAGGTGGGGCACGCCCGGGGGAGCTCGGGCGGACCCACCCGGATCTTCCGCCTCTCCTACCACCACCCCGACTACGTCCGGATGGCCCGGCGGGCCCTGGAGGCCTGGCGGGAGCTCGAGGACCTGGCCGGGGAGCGGCTCCTCCACACCACCGGCGGGCTGGACGTGGGGACGGGGGGGAGGGAGACCGCGGCCGCCCTCCGCGCGGCCGGCGAGCCGTTCCGCTACCTGGACCCGGGCGAGGTCCGCGAGCGGTGGCCCGCGCTCCGGCTCCCCGGGGGCGAGGAGGTCTTCGTCCAGGAGGACGGCGGCGTGGTGATGGCGGAGCGCACGGTCCGGGCCCAGGCCCGGTTGGCCGTGGCCGCCGGGGCGACGGTGCTGGAGGGGACGCCGGTGGAGGCGCTTCGCCCGGCGGGCGACGGCGCGGAGGTCCTGGCGGCCGGCGAGGTCTACCGGGCCCCCGTGGCCGTGGTCTGCGCCGGGCCCTGGGCCGGGCCGCTGCTCCGGGGGGCGGGGGTCGAGCTGCCGCTCACGCCGAGCCTCGAGCAGGTGACCTACTTCCAGCTCCACGAGCCCTCTCCGCTGCCCACCGTGATCGATTGGGTGCCGGACCGGGTGCGGACCCCCTACGCGGTCCCCGACCCGGAGCAGCCGGGGGCGTTCAAGGTGGCCCTGCACATGAGCGGGCCTCCGGTGGACCCCGACGCCGGTCCGTTCCACCCGGACCCCGAGCGGGTGGAGGCCGTCACCGCGTACGCGGCGGAGCGCTTCGCCCCCCACCGGGCCACCGGCCGGACCGAGACCTGCCTGTACACGAACGCCCCCGACGAGGACTTCGTGCTGGACCGGGTGGGCCCCCTCGTGATCGGCTCGCCGTGCAGCGGCCACGGGTTCAAGTTCACCCCGCTGGT
>DATLZP010000234.1:0-18324 GCA_035573935.1 Actinomycetota bacterium | reverse complement strand
GGCCGCCTCGGCGGTCGAGGGCGGGGTTATCGCGCGGCTCCTCTCGCGCGAGGGAGAGGCGCAGACGAGCGCGGCCGTGGCCACGGCGCTCGGGGCCCGGGCCGGGGACGGCCTTCCGGCGGTGATCGCCCGCGCCATCCGCTCGGTCGTGGCCGTGCGGGTCGTCTCGGCCCGGCCCGGGTTCTTCGGGACCGTCCAGGTCCGGGGCCAGGGCTCGGGCGTCATCGTCGGGCCGGACCGGGTGGTCACGAACGCGCACGTCGTGGAGGGCGCGACGTCCGTCGAGGTGGTCTTCGACGGCGGGGAGCGGGCCGCCGCGACGGTGCTCGGGGCCGACCCGGTCCACGACCTCGCCGTGCTCTCCGTCCCCACGGGGGACCGGCCCACGATCCCGCTCGGGCGGTCGAGCTCGCTCCGGCTCGGCGACACGGTGATCGCGCTCGGCTACCCCCTCGGGCTCGGGCCGACGGCGACCCGCGGCATCGTCTCCGGCCTGGACCGGACCATCGACGTCTCGGACGGGGCGGGCGGCGTCGAGCACTTGGAGGGGCTCCTCCAGACCGACGCTGCCATCAACCCGGGGAACTCCGGCGGCCCGCTGATCGACGCCGCGGGCCGGCTCGTCGGGATCAATACCGCGGGCGCCTCGGCCTCGGCCGCGGAGAACGTCGGCTTCGCGATCGCCATCGACGAGGCGCTACCGATCCTGGGGCAGCTCCAGGCCACGGCCGCGTGAACACGCCAGCCGCTGGTGATCCGGCGGCCCGCGGCCCCACGAGACCTGGCCCCGCCGCGCCGGCTTTGATATCGTTCCCTGATATCGTGACAGGTAACGACCGGCGAGCGAGCAGGGAGTCCTCCCAGGGGCGCCCCCAGGGAACCGACGTGGATCGTCGTCCCCCAGGGACAGCGGGATCCCGGCCCGCGGACGGACCATCGCGACCCGCCCGAGCGACCCGCGCCCCGGCCGGGATCGGGAGTCGAGGCGACCGCTCCGACCTCTGGGACAACCCCGCCGGGGCCGCGTCGCTCCGACGGGTCTCGACGGATCGGTCGCGACGCGGCCGGGAAGGAGGGTGACGTGAGCGAGGAGATCCGGGTGCGGACCGAGGGTCGATCAGCCGAGGAGATCCGGGTGCGGACCGAGGAGAACGAGCTCACCCTGGTCGAGATGTCCGAGGCGCTCCCCGATACCGCGACCATCATGACGAGGGTCGCCGATTGCTGGTGGTCCCTGATCTACGCGGCCCGCGCCGGCAACTGGCCGCTCGCCGACTACTACCTCCGACGGGTACGGAAGCTCGAGAACACGCTGGCCGTCCTCCGCCCCAAGCACGCGGAGCGGCTGCGACGGTTCCAGCGCGAGGCGCTGCCGGACGTGGTCGCGGCGCTCGAGGCCGAAGACCTGGACGGGCTCGAGCGGGCCTACGCGGCCGCGACGGACCTGGCGAACGAGCTGCACGCGGAGGCCGGCTACCCCTACATCCGATGGGAGCTCCCGGATGAACCGCCCCGCGGCCTGGTCCTGGCACCCACGGATCCCCCGCAGGGGTCGTCCGCCACATGAGCCACCCCGGCGCCCCTCGGAGCACGGAACGCCGAACCCTCGTCTCACACGCCCAGGCCCCACGCCATCCCCAAGGAGGGCGGCAGCGATGACCGACGATCGGATGGTCACCAAGAACGCCGCCGGCGAGGACTACGACCTCTCCGCGGCCGACTCCTTCAGCTACAGCGACTACTTCGACCAGATGATCCAGGCGGAGCGGTTGCAGATCTCACGGGACGAGGTCGCCTGGCTTCAGTCGTACCGTGCTCCCGCGAGGCCGGTCGACGTCGTCCTGAACCTGAGCTGCGGCGCGCAGCACATCCCGCACCTCATGCTGGTCCAGGTGGCGCTGTTCCGCGCCCTCGGCGTGGATTTCGTCGCCACGGCGGGGAGGCAGTTCTGCTGCGGTCGGATCTACCAGCGCTACGGCAAGGAGGAGATGGGGGACCGCATCGCCAGGTCCGCGATCGCCAGGTTCGCCTCTTGGGGGGCGACGGTCAACGTCCAGTGCTGCGGCTCGTGCCTGATCGAGTTCTCCCACCACGTCCGGCGGATCCGCGAGGAGACGGGCGCCGCTCCGTTCGAGGTGGTCCACATCACCCGCTTCCTCCTGCAGCGGCTGAAGGAGATGGGGGATGCCATCCCGTGGAAACGGAGCATCCCGCTCCGGGTGCTGCTCCACGCCGAGGGGGCGGAGGTGCACCCCACGAAGGAGGAGGCCCGCGCGGACGTGATCGAGACGCTCGCGATGATCCCCGGCGTCCGGTACGTCGGGCTCGTGGAGAACCCGTCCCTGGGCCAGCCGTGCGCCACGCGGTACCCGGGCGGCCCCAGCGTCCTGAACGACATCACGCCTCACCAGTACCGGCAGGTCCTCGAGGAGCTCTGGGAGCAGGCGCGACGGGCGGGAGCCGATGCCATCGTCACGCATCATCACATGTGCCACCAGGAGTGGAGCAAGTTCTCCTCGGAACGCCTGCCGGTGGTCCATTACCAGTCCCTCCTGGCCGAGGCCCTCGGGATCTCCATCCCCGACCGGTTCCAGGCCCTCTGGCGGCTGCGTGACCCCGAGGCCATCCTCGAGGCCAGCCGCCGGTACTGGTCGTCCTGGGGGATCGAGGAGGAGGAGGCGCGCAGGCTGGTCCACGCGTTCTTCGTGCCGAGCTACGCCGCGGCGCTGCATCGCTGTCCCTGCGATGGCGCCTGCGCCCACCACGCGGCACCGTGGTGACCGAGGAGGACACCGAGGACGCGGCCCCGGCGGCCCCCGCGGCCCCCGGCGCGGGCTAGATCACCTCGTCGACCAGCTCCTTGATCTTGCGACGGGCCTCCGCGAGCGCGCGTTCACCGACGGGGGTGATCGCGTAGTACTTCCTGACCTTGCCCTCCACCACGCGCTCCTGCCGCGTGAGGTACCCCGTTGCTTCGAGCTCGTGGAGCAGCGGGTACAGCGTCCCCGGGGACAGGTGGTACCCGTGCCGCGCGAGCTCCTCCAGGAACCAGACGCCGTAGATCGGCTCGCGGCTCGCGTGGTGGAGGACGTGGACCTTCACGAAGCCGAGGAAGAGGTCACGGAGCATCTTGCTGTTCGTGATGCGGGGATCGACCCCGCGCGCCGCCCGCTGCCGAACCACGTTCGCCTCCCCGCTCTCCCGCCTGTGGTCGCGTCCCGATGTCGGATAGCGCTATCAGGATAGCGGGCCGGAGCCGCCCATCGCCCGAGCGTCCGGCCATCCCGGGCGCGACCGGGGGCGGACCGGGGGGTCGCCGAGGCGTCAGTACCCGAAGCGCATCGCGACCATCAGCGTGAACATGACGGGGAAGCCGGCCACGTACAGCCGGGCGAACGCCGGCGTCTTCAACCAGGGCGTGACCAGCCACACCAACATCGCGAGGCCGATCAGCAAGGCCGCGAGGAAGGTGAGCCCGTAGGGGCTGGACAGGTCGGCGAACGCGTGCGAGACCGCACCCCGCACGATGCCCAGGACCACGGTCGCCGTCGCGACCGTGACCGAGATGGCCCGCGCCCGACCGCCGACGAGGCCGGCGCGCACGTTCGCCTCCTCGTCGGAGGGGAGCGTCCGGAGGACGGGGAACAACACGATCCGGGTGAACAGGACCGTGCCGAACCAGAACGCGCCACAGAGCACGTGGAGCCAGTGCACCACCATCACCAGCAGGGTTTCGGCGCTCACCCTGGCTCCCCCCTCCGGCTCGGACCCGAGCGCCGGGGATGCGAGATCACGTTCACTCCCGGTAGAAGAGGGTCATCGGGAGGGCGTTCGACGGCGTCTTCACGGGGAGCGCGTTGATGTAGCGGGCGGGCACGTTGCCGAGGTTCTCCTTCGCGACGTGGACGCCGTAGATGCCGTACCCGAAGCCGACCACCCCGATCGTGAAGACCTGGTCGGCGTGGAGCATGAACAGCTGCTTCCCGAGCTCGATCCGTTCCTCGTCGGGCGCCGACAGCCCGCGGATGTAGAGGTCCCAGGCGTCCTTGATCTCCTGGAAGGGCTCGACCCCGCTCGCCCCTCCCGACCGCAGCCACACGGCGAACGGGATCCCCATCATCCCGAAGTAGCTGTTCGTGCTGAAGGGGATCACGGTGTCCGGTGAGAGGAACGGGTCCTCGCTCCCCACCGTGTGGCCGGAGAGCTGGATGTCGTTGGCCAGGGCGCGTTCGACGATCAGCGTTCCGTCGACGGACTCGACGTCGAGGTCGATCCCGATCGCCCGCCACTGGTCGCGAAGCATCTCGCCGATCCCCGCGAAGTCGGCGAACCCGGTCGTGACCGTGTACCCGAGCCGGAGGCGACCTTTCCCGTCGGGGCGGAGGCGGAAGCCCTGGTCGTCACGGTCGGTGAGCCCGATCCCGTCGAGGAGCTCGTTCGCCTGATCCGGATCGAGGACCGCCCACTTCGTCCGCCACTCCGGCCCGGGGAAGTACTTGTTGTCATCGGGCGGGACGGTCGCCGTCGGGACGCTCGTGCCGAGGAAGAAGACCTCGTTGATCTGATCGCGGTCGACGGCGAGCGACAGGGCCCGGCGGAAGGCCACGTTCCTCAGCAGGTCGCCGATCACGGGATCCTTGTCGTAGGCCAGGTTGATCCTGATCCCGAAGTCGAGGACCTGCCCGGGGTCCAGGTGCACCTTGTACCCGCCGCGCCGCTGGTTCCTCAGGAGGACGGGGATGTTGGTGACCCCCAGGTGGCGATCCTGGAAGTCGTACTCGCCCGCCACGGCGCGCAGGTTGACGACCTCGATGTCCTGGGCCAGGGAGTAGATGATGGTCCCGATGTACGGGAGCTGATTGCCCTCGGTATCCACCCAGATGCTGTAGGGGTTCCGCTCGAAGACCCACTGCTCCTCGGTGATCGGCCGGACGACCCTCCACGGCGCGAGGACCGGGAGCTCCCGGTTGCTGTTCCAGTCGTTGCGGCTGAGGAAGAACGTCGTCCAGCCGTCGAACCCGGCCTCGCGCGCGAGACGGTCCGCCTCCCGCTGCGAGACGTACTTCGGGTGGAAACCGGAGAGGTAGTGCTTGGGCGCGTAGCCGCCGAGGCCCCGCGGTCCCCACCCCGACTGACCGCCGACATCGCTCCACCCCGCGAGCTGCTGGGGGAGGATGAAGTTCGGGCCGGGCGAGACGAACCGGACGGTGTGATCGTCCACCTTCTCCACCACCACGTCCCGGCCCTCGACCTGCAGCGCGGGCGTCGGAGCGGGCACGAGGTCCCGGTTCCGATAGATGTCCTCCCACCAGAACACGATGTCGTCCGCGGTGAAGGGATGGCCGTCGGACCAGTGCATCCCGCGGCGGAGGAGCAGCACCAGCTCCCGGCCGTCGGGGCTCATCTCGAAGCCGCGGGCGATGTTCGGGATCACCCGCTGCCAGCGGTAGTCCCAGTACAGCAGGCTGTCGGGGCCGGCGTTGAACCGGTTCGAGTTCTGGAAGTCCACCGTTCCGATGAACCCACGCCGGAGGACGCCGCCGTACCGCCCGATCCCCTCGAGCGGCTCGACGACCAGGGGGTCCTGACCGATCCGCTGTGCGACGGGGGGGAGCTTCCCCTGCGACACGAGCTCCGCGAGCTCCGGCGCCTCGTTGAAGGTGGTCGGGAACCGCGAGGGGTCGGTCACCACCTGGCCTCCCTGGACGGGCCCGACCGCGATCCCCCCGCTCCCCCTCGTCTCGGACGGGGAGCCGGCGGACCCACCGGTACAGGCGGCCAGGACCCACGCGCCCCCCGCGGCCGCCCCCAGGCGCAAGAACTCCCGACGGGTGATCGTTCCCTTCCTCATCGTGGGGGCCCTCCGTCCTCCCTCTCCCGGGGTCGGCGGTCCCACGCCCGTGCGACCTCCCGCCGGACCGCTGCCCGCCCCTCCGGGTCTGCCTCAGTGACCGATATCGGGGGACGTTATAGTGGGGAACGCCGGCCCCGTCAAGCCCCCCCACCGCTCCCCGGCCGGACCCGCTGCCGGAGGCCCTCTCCCGGCACGGGACCCGAGGTGGTACGGCCGGCCGCGCCGGCCGCGCCGGACGTCGCTCGCCCCCGCGTCACGCGGACCTGATGCCTGCGAGCTCGAGCTCTCGGGCCCGGTGGCATCGGACGAACCGCCCCCGAGACACCTCCTCCCAGCGCGGCCGCTCCACCCTGCACCTGTCCGTGGCGAATCGACACCTCGGGTGGAAGTAGCACCCGGGGGGCGGATCGGCCGGATCGGCCACCTCACCGGGGAGCGGGTCCCGCGCCGAGCGGGCGCGGGGATCCGGCTTGGGCACGGCCGCGATGAGCTCCGCCGTGTAGGGGTGGCGTGGCGCTTCGAAGATCTGGTCGCGGGGGCCCAGCTCCACGATCTGTCCCACGTACATCACCGCGACCACATCGCTGATGTGCCGCACGATGCTGAGGTTGTGGGTGACGAACAGGTAGGCGAGATCCAGGCGCTCCTGGAGATCGAGGAGGAGGTTGATGATCTGCGCCTGGACCGAGACATCGAGGGCCGACACCGGCTCGTCCGCCACGATGAGCCGCGGGTTGAGCGCCAGGGCCCTGGCGATCCCGATGCGCTGCCGTTGACCGCCGCTGAACGCGTGCGGGAACCGTTGGAGGTACTCCGGTCGCAGCCCGACCAGCGAGAGCAGCTCGGCGACCCGCTCCAGGCGGGCGGCCCTGTCCCGCATCCCGTGGAGGAGGAGGGGTTCCCCCACGATGTCGAACACGGTCATGCGGGGGTTCAGCGAGGAGAAGGGGTCCTGGAACACCATCTGCATCTCCCGCCGGAGCGGTCGCAGCTCGTGGGGGCGGAGGTGGGCGATGTCGATCCACCGCCCCGCCGCGGTCCGGAACCAGATCTCACCGGACGTCGGCTCGATCGCCCGAACCACGCACCGCGCGGTCGTGGTCTTGCCGCACCCGCTCTCCCCGACCAGGGCGAGGGTCTCCCCGCGCCGGACCTGGAAGCTCACGTCGTCGACCGCGCGGAGGACGCCGTCCGACCCGAACCCCCGCCGGACCGTGTACAGCTTCCGGAGGTGGCGCACGTCGAGCACCACGTCCGGGTCGCGGAGCGGCGAGGGCCCTCCCGGGCGATCGCCTGGCGCGCCTCCGGCCCTCGTCATCCCACGATGACCCCCTCCGCCCGGTCGTCGCGGGCGCGGCCGATGGGATCCGCCCCGTAGAGGTGGCAGCGGACCTCGTGCCCCGGGGCCAGCGGGAGCGGCTCCGGCTCCCGTTCATCGCACAGACCGTCGATCGCACGGGCGCACCGCGGGTGGAACGGGCAACCGGTGGGGCGGTTGAACGGATGCGGCACCCCTCCCCTGATCGTCTCGAGCTTGCTGCGCGCGGGCGCCTCCAACCGAGGGATCGAGTCGAGGAGCGCACGGGTGTACGGATGCTTCGGCGCGTGGAAGATCGCGTCGACGGGCCCGCGTTCGACCACGTTGCCGAGGTACATGACCACCACGTCGTCGGCCATCTCGGCGATGACCCCGAGGTCGTGCGTGATCAGGATGATCGCCATGCCGGTGCGGGATTGGAGCGACCGGAGGAGGTGCAGGATCTGAGCCTGGGTGGTCACGTCGAGCGCCGTGGTCGGTTCGTCCGCGATGAGCACCCGAGGATCACCGGCCAGGGCCATGGCGATCATGGCGCGTTGCCGCAGGCCGCCCGACAGCTGCCAGGGGTACTCGGCGAGCCGCTCGCGGGGTCGCGACACGCCGACCATCCGGAGCAGTTCGATCGCGCGATCCCGCGCCTCGCGCCGAGACCCTCGGCCGTGCAACCTGATCGCCTCGATGATCTGGCTCCCGATGGTGTGGACCGGGCTGAAGGACGTCATCGGCTCCTGGAACACGAGCCCGATGTCGCCGCCCCGGATGGACCGCATCAGCCTCCCGTTCGGCGGCAGCTGGGCCAGATCGACGAGGGTGTCCCCGCGCCGGAGCAGGATCTCGCCGCCGACGATCCGGCCGGGCGGCTCGATCAGCCGCAGGATCGATCGAGCGGTCACGCTCTTGCCGCACCCGGTCTCGCCGACGATGCCGAGGGTGCGGCGCTCGAACAGGTCGAAGCTCACCCCGTCGACCGCCCTCGTCGTCCCCTCGGGGCTGAAGAAGTACGTCCGGAGGTCGCGGACCGAGAGGACCGGCGTCGTCCCCTGCCCGGACAGGACCTGCGGCATCGATACCCCCCTAGATGCCGTAGGGATCCGCGGCGTCGCGCAGCCCATCGCCCAGGAAGTTGAACGCGAGCACGGCCGTCACGACGGGGATGACGGGGAGGATGAGCCAGGGCGTGAGCGCGATGGCCTCGATGTTCGAGGCCTGTTGGAGGAGCACGCCCCAGGACACGGCGGGCGGGCGTAGGCCCAGGCCGAGGAAGCTCAGCGCCGTCTCGCTGATGATCATGAGGGGCAACGCCAACGTGGTGGCAGCGATGATGTGGCTGGCGACGAGCGGCACCATGTGGACGAAGATGATCCTCCGAGGTGAGCATCCGGCGAGCTCGGCGGCCACGATGAAGTCCTCGTGGCGAAGCGCGAGGAACCTGCCTCGCACGACGCGGGCGAGCTCCGTCCATCCGATCAACGAGATGATGATCGTGATCGCGAAGTAGACCTGGATCACGCTCCAGCTCCTCGGCAGGGCCGCGGCCAGCCCCAGCCACAGGGGGATCACGGGGATGGAGCGGAGGATCTCGATCACGCGCTGGATCACGAGGTCGACGACGCCCCCGTGGTAGCCGGAGATGCCGCCGAGAGCCACCCCGAGCACGAGGCTGATGCCGACGCCGACGATCCCGATGGTGAGCGAGGTCCGGGTCGCGACCACCATCCTCGAGAACAGATCCCGCCCCTGGACGTCGGTCCCGAGGATGGCCAGGGAAGCCTCCGCCCTCCCCCGTTCAACGCCGATCAGGTGGATGTCGGTCCGGATGATCCCGAGCAACGTGTACTCGTATCCTCGGCAAAGGAAGCAGAGGGGGATCTCGCGACCCTCGTCCCGCCGGTACACGCGCTCGAAGGTCCGGAGATCGCGGGTGCCGATCAGCGGATGCACGTGGGGGTGGAACCCATCCTCGTCGAAGAGGTCGATCCCCTGGGGCGGGATCAGGCTCCGGTGCCCGTCGGACGCCGACGGGTCCGCGTAGGCGAGGAAGTCAGCGAACAGCGCCACGAGGTAGAGGAGCAGGACGACCGCACCCCCCGCCACGGCGAGCCTGTGCCTCCGGAACCGCCACCAGATCAACCGGCGTTGCGACGCGAAGGGGATCCGGCCCTCGCCATCCCTCCCCGCCGGCCGCGGGTCGCGTGCCTCCGGCGGCGGTGCCTGGCTCGTGCCCTCGCTCACCTCACGCTCCCCCGCCCGGCATGACGGATCCTGGGATCGAGCCACATGAGGACGAGATCGGAGATGAGCGTCCCCAGGACCGTGAGGATCCCGAGGAGCAGCACGATCGCCCCCGCCAGGAACATGTCCTGGGCGTGCAAGGCGTCGAGGAGCAGGGGGCCCACGGTCGGCAGGCTCAGGACCATCGAGACGATGACGGATCCCGACACGATCTGCGGGAAGAGGAACCCGATCGAGCTCGCGAAGGGGTTCAGGGCGACCCGCACGGGGTACTTGAGGAGCAGCCGCGGTTCGGACAGCCCCTTCGCGCGCGCCGTGAGCACGTAGGGCTTCTGGAGCTCATCGAGCAGGTTGGCGCGCATGATGCGGAAGAGCTGCGCCGTCCCCCCCAGGGCGAGGACCGCCGCCGGGAGCGGCAGGTGCAGCAACAGATCCTTGAACTTCGCCCATCCCCACGGTGCGTGGGCGAGCTCGGGGGAGAACAGCCCCCCGACGTCGGCCCCGAAGATCACCAGCCCCACGTACATCACGAGCAGCGCGAGGAGGAACGACGGCACGGCCACCCCGACGAATCCCACGAACGTGAACAGGTGATCGGCCAGGGTGTACCGGCGAACCGCCGAGTAGATCCCGATGGGGAGGGCGAGCAGCCACGTGAAGACCATGGCCGCGATGGAGACCACCATCGTCAGCCAGATCCGATCGCCGATGACATCGACCACGGGCCGCTTCCAGTTCAGGGACATCCCCAGGTCCCCCCGGGCCACCCGGGAGATCCACGTGGCGTACTGCACGAGGAGCGGCCGATCGAGCCCGTACGCGCGGCGCAGCGCCTGCGCTTCCTCGAGCGACGACCCGGTCGCGGTCTGCCCGAGCTGCGCGATGTAGGTCGTGACGAAGTCGCCCGGTGGGAGCTGGATGATCACGAAGGAGAGGAGCGAGATCGCCCAGATCGTGAGCATCCCGAGCGCGGCACGGCGCGCCAGGTAGGTCAACATCGATCGGCCCCCGCGACCGCTGGCCTCATGACGGCATACGATATCATGCTCCGAGTTCGCCGCCGCAAGGGGGAGGGACATGGGAGAGCTCGCAGGGGGACTCGACGCGACGGACCGCCCCGCGCGGCGCGCCGCCGGTCGCCGGCGGCCGCCGTGGCTGCAGGTCCTCGGCGTGGCCACGAGGCTCGGGCTGACCTCGTTCGGAGGACCCGTCGCGCACCTCGGCTACTTCCGGGCCGAGTACGTCGGGAGGCTCCGGTGGGTCGACGAACCAACATTCGCTGACCTCGTGGCATTGTCGCAGTTCCTGCCGGGCCCCGCGAGCAGCAAGCTCGGGATGGCGATCGGGATCCTCCGCGCCGGCATCCCGGGAGCGCTCGCCGCCTGGCTCGGGTTCACGCTCCCCTCCGCCGCGCTCCTCGTGGCCTTCGCGTTCGGCGCCGAGCGACTGGGCCCCGCCGCCGCCCCCTGGCTCCACGGGCTGAAGGTGGTCGCCGTCGCGGTCGTCTCCGTCGCGGTCTGGAGCATGGCGAAGCGCCTCGCCTACGACCGCGCCCGGGGGACCTTCGCGATCGCGGCCGCGGTCGTCCTCCTCGCCTGGCCGTCCCGGTTCACGCAGCTCGCGGTCATCGCCGCGGGCGGCGTCGCCGGCGCCCTGCTCCTGAAGGGGTCCGAGGAGCCGCCCGAGCTGCGGATCCGGGTCCCCATCGGCCGGAGACCCGCGGCCGTCTCCTGGGTGCTCCTGGTCTCCCTGCTCGCGCTGCTGCCCTGGTTGCGGCAGGCCACGGACGCCCACTCGGTCGAGGTCTTCGACAGCTTCTACCGGAGCGGGGCGCTCGTCTTCGGCGGTGGGCACGTGGTGCTGCCGCTGCTCCGATCCGAGGTGGTCGCGCCCGGGTGGGTCTCCAAGGGCGACTTCCTCGCGGGGTACGGAGCCGCGCAGGCCGTCCCGGGACCCCTGTTCACCTTCGCCGCCTACCTGGGAGCGGCGATGGGCCCGGAGCCCAACGGGATCCCGGGCGCGGCCCTGGCCCTCGTGGCGATCTTCCTGCCGGGGTTCCTCATGACCGTCGGGGTCCTGCCGTTCTGGAGCTCGATGCGGTCGCGCCCGGGGATCCGAGCCGCCCTGGCCGGGGTGAACGCGACCGTCGTCGGCATCCTCCTGGCGGCCCTCTACGATCCCATCATCACCAGCGCCATCCGGGGCCCCGCCGACGTCGCGCTGGCCCTCGCGGCGTTCGCGGCGTCCCTCCTCTGGGAGGTCCCGCCGTGGGCGGTCGTGGTGTGCACCGTCGCCGCCTCCGCCATCATGGCGGCATGACCGGTCGTCGAACCGGGCCCGGATCGGCCGAGGGAGGCGGCGGGGGCGCCTCGACCCGCGGGGAGCCGCCGCTCCGCGACCGCATCGCGACGTACGTGCGTTCCCTGGCCCTCGAGGAGATCCCCCCCGCGGTCCGGGAGCGTGCGAAGGCGCACCTCGCCTACCACATCGCCCTCGGCCTGCGTGGGTCGAGCTCGGAGGAGGCGGATCGGGCGGCAGCGATGGCCCGCGACTGGTGCCAGGGCGCGCCCGCTTCCAGCGTGATCGGCGGCGACATGCGGCTCGGCCCGCCCGAGGCCGCCTTCGTCAACGCCGCGCGGATCCGGGCCACGGGCCTCGATGACGTCCTCCTCCCGTCCGGGGTCCACGCGGGCGTCGTGGTGGTCCCGGCCGCGCTGGCGCTGGCCGAGGCCCTCGCCCGCCCCGGACGGGAGCTGCTGGCCTCCATCGTGATCGGGTACGACGTCATCGGGAAGCTCGGCGACACCGTGTGGGCATGGGCGGCGGACGCGCCGAGGCGGCCCACCATCGCGTTCGGCCCGTTCGGCCCGGCCGCCGCCGCCGCCCGGCTGCTCGGGCTCGACGCCCGGCGCACGGCCGAGGCGATCGGCTACGCGGCCAACCTCGCCATGGGCCTGGCGGAAGGGGGCCTGCCGGACCAGTACTACGGCCTCGTGGCCCGGAACGGGATGCTCGCCGCTCATCTGGCCGCGCGCGGCGGCACCACGGCGCCGACGGCGCTGGAGGGCGATCTCGGGTTCTTCCGGACGTTCTTCGGGGGCATCCCCGCCGGCCTCGAGGCCTCGGTCGGCTCGCTGGGCCACCGTTTCGAGATCGAGAACGCCACCGCCAAGCGGTACCCGGGGACCGCCCTCAACATCGTCCCCATCGAGCTCATGCTCGACGCGGTGCGTCGCTACGGGCTGTCCGCGGAGCGCGTCCGATCGGTCACCGTCTTCCTGCCCGCCCAGCGGTCGAACTTCAGGGAGGGCCATGCCCCCGGCCCCTTCCCCTCTCGCTCACGGGCGGCGTCCTCCGTCATCTTCCAGCTCGCGATCGCCCTGCTCGACGGGAGGATCGAGCACCGTCGCTACGCCGACGTCGGGGACCCCGACGTCCTCGACACGGCGGGGAAGATCCGGGTCGAGCTGGAACCCGGCCACGGCGTCACCTACGCGCGCCTCGAGCTGGAGATGGAGGACGGGGGGCGCCACACGTTGGAGGGCGAGGGGATCGTGCTCCCCCCCACGGACTGGCCCGGGATGCTCCGCCGCGAGGGTCGTCGGCTCCCCGAGGTCGAACGCCTGATCGAGATGATCCGGCGGCTCGAGGCGCTCCCCGACGCCGCCCTCCTCGGGGAAGCGTTGCGGATCGCCTGACCGCCCGGTTCGGCCTCTCAGCGCGATATCGGCGCGTGATACCATGGGCGGCGACCGCGCGAGGCGCGGAGGTCAGGAGGTCGCGATGGACAGGAGTCGGTTCGACCCCACCGGCTTCTACCGGGCGATGGAGGAGAGCATGTCCCTCCAGGTCGCTCGGGGGGAGGTCCGGTGGATGGATCTGTTCTCGCCGCCCGAGGCTCCCGTGGACGTCGTGCTCGCCTTCGGGTGCGCCGTCCAGCACACGCCGCACCTGATGCTCGAGGCCTGCCAGGTCTTCGATGCGCTGGGGATCCCCTTCGTGGCCGTGACGGGTCGCCAGTTCTGCTGCGGACGGCCCTTCCAGCGCGTGGGGGGCGACACGGTCGCCGCCGACAGGATCGCGGCCAAGTCCTACGAGCGCTTCCTGGCGTTCCAGCCGAAGGTGACGGTGCAGTGGTGCGGGGCCTGCATGCTCCAGTACCTCGACGTGATCAGCCGGCAGATCCAGCCCCCGTTCGAGGTCGTCCACGTCACGAAGTACGTCCTGGGGCTCCTCCGCGAGCGGGGGGCCTCGATCCCCTGGGAGCGGGAGGTGCGCTCGCGGGTGCTGTTGCACACGCACGATCAGTTCCTCCCCCAACAGGAGATCGACGCCCGTTGCATCGAACGCATCCTCGAGATGGTGCCGGGCGTCGAGCTCGTCGGCCGGGTGGCGCCCCCCTCGCTCGGGCTCCCCTGCAGCCTCCAGGGACCGACCCAGGAGAGCATCCTGAAGGACATCACGACCGAGGAGTACCGGGCGGTCCAGGTGGAGCTGGAGGAGCAGGCCCGGGAGGCCGGGGCCGACACGCTGGTGATGCCCTACCACAAGTGCCAGATGGAGTGGTCGAAGTTCTCGAGCAGGCGGCTCGCGGTCCGCGGATGGATGTCGGTGCTGGCGGAGGCGCTGGGGGTCGGGAGGCCGGACCTCTTCACGACCTACTGGCACCTGAACGACGCGGAGGAGATCGTGGAGCGGTCCGCCCCGATCTGGGGATCGTGGGGCCTCTCCCGGGACGAGGCGCTCGACCGGGCCCGGAGGCATTTCATCCCCAGGTACGCCGTCGAGGTGCACCGGTGCGATTGCGGGGGGCGAGGATGCGGCGCGCCGGACCTCGACCTGGCGTGGCCCACGGCGGCCCCCTGACCTCGGTCGCTCGTCCCCTCGAGCGGGGTCCGGCCTCGGCTCCCCTCGAGCTCACCGGCGCCGGGACGTTGGAGGACCCACCGCCCCGCCGCGGGATCGATCAGGTCGCCGCTCCCGTCCCCACCGCGCGCTCGGTCGCCCCGAGCCCCTCGGGGACCGCCTCGCAGAGGAGCAGGTCCGCGTAGGTCTCCCGGCGGCGGACCAGGTGCGCCTCGCCGTCCCGCACGAGGAGCACGGCGGGCCTCCGCGACATGTTGTAGTTGCTGGCCATGGAGAGCTGGTACGCACCCGCCACGGGGACGGCCACCAGATCCCCCGGGCGAGGCTCCGGGAGGGCGACGTTCCGGATCAGGATGTCGCCGGACTCGCAGTACCGCCCGGCGATGGCCACCTCGACCGAGCGGGTGCCCCTGACGCGGTTCGCCAGCACGGCCGTGTACGTGGCGCCGTAGGCCGTCGGGCGGATGTTGTCGGCCATGCCGCCATCGACGGCGACGTAGGTCGTGCCCCCGGGGGCCGACTTGACGGACCCGACCTCGTAGACCGCGATCGCCGCGGGTCCCACGAGGGAACGTCCGGGCTCGATCGTCACCCTGGGCCAGGAGGCGATCCCGTGCCGGCGGAGCGATCGCGCGAGGCCGTGGGCCACCTCGCGCACGAGGTCGAGGGCCTCGACCCGGGGATCCTGCGGCGCGTACCGGACGGCGAAGCCTCCTCCCGGGCTCAGCTCGGCGAGGCGGAACGACGTCCGTTCCTGCAGGGCGGCGCCGAAGCCCACCACGCGGTCGATCGCCTCGAGGAACGGATCCGGGTCCCGGATCTGCGACCCCACGTGGGCGTGCAGGCCCCGGACCTCCAGCGCCGGCTCGGCCATCGCGGCGCGCACGACCTCCTCGGCCTGGCCCGAGTCGATCGGCGTCCCGAACTTCGTGTCGACCCCGCCCGTGTGGAGGTGGGCGTGGGTGTCCGCCGCCACCCCGGGCGTCACCCTGATGAGGACCGCCTGACGGACGCCCCGCGCTGCCGCGAGGCGCCCGAGCGTGCGGACCTCCTCGAGGTTGTCGATGACGACCCGTCCCACCCCCACCTCGAGCGCCAGGTCCAGCTCCTCGGGGGTCTTGTAGTTCCCATGGAAGAAGATCCGCTCCGACGGGAACCCGACGGTGGTGGCCGCGTAGAGCTCTCCGCCGGAGACCACGTCCAACCCGAGCCCCTCGCGGGCCAGGATCGCCAAGAGCCACGGGGCGCAGTAGGCCTTCGCCGCGTAGCAGACGAGGGACGGGCCGGGGTAGCCCTGCCGGAGCACCTCGCGGAAGGCCCGGGCCCGGTTGCGGATGCTCGGTTCATCGAACACGTACAGCGGGGTCCCGAATCGGCGGGCCAGGTCCGGGACCGAGCACCCGCCCACCTCGAGCTCGTTCCCGGCGTTGATCCGGGCGGTCTCCGGGAAGACGTCGGGGAGCGACTGATCGCGATCACCTGCAGGCACGGTCCACCTCCATCCATGGGCTCCGCGTGGGACGGGGCGGCCATGCTACCAGACATTGTTCATCGATATCGATATCTGATACCTTCATCGGCCGAGCAGGGCGAGGGGTCGGCCATGGAGGTCGCGATCATCGGCGGGGGGATCGTCGGGCTGTCCACGGCGTTCTTCCTCCAGCGGGACGGCCACCGCTGCACCGTGATCGAGCGCGGGACGATCGGCACCGGGACGTCGGTCAACAACGCCGGGTGGATCGTCCCCTCGTTCTCCTCTCCCCTGCCCGGGCCGGGCGTCATCCCCGAGGCCATCCGATGGCTCCCGAGCCTCACCGGCCCCCTCTCGATCCGGCCGAGGGCCGACCCGCGCTTCGCCCGCTGGCTCCTCGGCTTCTGCCGGGCGTGCACGAAGGCCGCCTACGCCCGCGGCCAACGGGCGATGACCGCCCTCGCCTCCCGGGCGCACGCCGCCCTCGACTCGTTCCGGGCCGCGGGCATCGCCTTCGAGGAGCACCGCCGTGCCATGCTGGTCCTGTGCCTGAGCCGGACCGAGTTCGAGCGGCGCCTGCGGTCGATGGAGGCGCTGCGCTCCTCCGGGTACGAGCCCGTCCCCATCCGCGACCCCCGGCGGGTCGAACCGGCGATCCGCGAGGAGGTCCACGGCGCGATCCGCCTCGTGGGCGACCGCAACGTCGAGCCCCGGTCCCTGCTCACCGGGCTCCGGGATCACCTGCGGCGGAGCGGGGTCGAGGTCGTCCAAGGCGCCCGGGTGGAGCGGATCCGGCCCACCGAGGGGAGCGTGGAGGTCCGAGCGGGGTCGGCCGCGTGGCGGGTGGACGCGGCCGTGATCGCGGCGGGCCTCTGGAGCGCCGAGCTGGTCCGGTCCGCCGGTGGGCCCGACCTCCCTCTCGAAGCGGGGAAGGGGTACACGCTGGACTACGAGCCACCGCCGGTCGAGCTCTCGAACATGCTGTACCTCCAGGAGGG
This sequence comes from Actinomycetota bacterium, assembly GCA_035573935.1. Lineage (GTDB taxonomy): Bacteria > Actinomycetota > UBA4738 > UBA4738 > HRBIN12 > DATLZM01. Next base: position 1,585 of record DATLZP010000234.1, on the reverse strand, counting down.
ACGGGTGGCCGTCTCACCCCTCGCCCACAGCGTCAGGCTCGCCGGGACCGTCGAGCTGGGGAACGCCGATCCGGCCCCGGTCCCCCGCCGGATCGCGGGCGTGGCCCGGACGGTCGGACGCTACCTCCGCGGATGGCCCGCGGACGCGGGGTCCGGGCGGGCAGGGGTCGGGTTCCGGCCGATGACGCCCGACGGCCTGCCGGTCATCGGGCCGCTCGATCGTTGGCCCCACGTCGTCGTGGCGACGGGCCACGGGAAGCAGGGGCTCACGCTCGGCCCCCCGACCGGGGAAGCCGTCGCCGAGTACCTGACCTCGGGCCGGATGCCGCCGTCGGTCAGCGCCTTCCGGCCCGAGCGGTTCCGCGAGGGGATCCGGGGGTAGCGGCTGGATGTGTGGGTGTGCGCGATCGCCCGGCCCGCAGGTCCCCACGACGTCCGCCGACGCGGAGGCCGGTCTCGGCGACCCCGAGGTCGGGACCGATTGGAGGGAGGGGCTCGTCCGATCGATCGACGCCCTCGGACGTTGGCTCGAGGGGCGCCTCGTCCTGCGCCCGGGCGAGGGAGACGAGCTGGTCCCCGCGGAACGCTTCCTGGAGCCGGGGTCCCTCCGGGCCGCCATCCAGCGGGCGGCATCCTGGCCCACCACCGGGCCGGTGGCCCGCGGGGATCTCCGGCCGGCCGCGTCCCGGTTCACGCGCCAGTACGCCGCCTCCGTCACCGTGGTCGCCTTCGTCGGGCTGGCCCACGGCCTCGCCCTCGACCTCTCCGCCGCGCGGTGCACGCTCGTCCTGCGGAACGGCGTGCCCCGCGGCCTGTGGTGCGACCCTCGGTGGCCCGATCCCGCCGCCTGGCCCGACCGCGCCCCCGCGTGGAAGGGCCTCGCGCCGAGCATCCCCTCGTTGGATGCGCTCCGGGCGGCCGTGGGCGGGCGGCTGTACGCCGCCCACCTCGCCCCGTTCTTCACGCGGGTGCATGAGGTGATGCGGATCCCGCGGAGCCTGCTGTGGGCCAACGCGGCCGAGTGGATCGCCATCGCCTCGGACGCCGCGGCGGCGCGCCTCTCGCCGGCCGTCGGCCGCCGTTTCCTCGAAGATCGCGCCGCCTTCCTCGATGGGCGGACCCTCCCGGGCGCGGCCGGCCCCAATCCCATGCGTCACCGGGTGCGATGGATCCCTTCGGGCGTGCCGGAGGTCCCGATGGTCCAGGACCGGCGGCCGTGCTGCATCCACTACCTGCTGCCGGACCGGCTGGGCAGGCTGTGCGAGAACTGCCCGCTCCTCCCCCCTCCGGTGCGTGCCGAGCTCACCATCGAACGTCGCACCACCCCTCCCGGTGCGCCGCCCGGTCCCGTGGAGCGACGCGCGATCGCGATCGGGCTCTCGAAGGTCGCCCCCTCGGAGCGCCCGGACGCCGCGGGATCCCCCCGGCGAGGGAGATGACGCTCCGGCGACGTCGCCGGGCGCGGGTCCGTGCCCGGCGCCCGGACGGGGGCCCTACTCGGTCCGGGCGAAGCGGGCGGCGGCCACGACGAGGAACGCGAGGCCGAACGCCGCGACCAGCAGCAGCTCCACCCCGGTGGGCACCC
>DATLZP010000233.1:0-2812 GCA_035573935.1 Actinomycetota bacterium | reverse complement strand
CGAGGCGGCGAAGCTCCACAGGTCCGTGCCGTACCGCCCGTGGCCGGCCTGGACCTCGTCGGCCACGAGGAGCCCGCCCGCCTCCCGGACCAGCCGGGCCGCCTCCCGCAGGTAGGCGGGGGGCGGCGCCAGGATCCCCTCCGCGGTGAAGGCGGGCTCCACGTACGCCGCGGCCAGCCCGGGCCCCGCGGCCAGCGCCGCGGCCGCCTCCCGGACGTGCCCCGCGTACCGCTCGGCCCAGCCCGGCTCCTCCCGCCGGTAGGGGCCCCGGTACCCGTCCGGCCCCGGCACCGTGGCCACGTGGGCCGGGCGCTCGCCCGCCGCCCACTCCTCGGGGGAGAGGGCGTGGGTGGCCTCGGTGACCCCGTGGTAGGCCCAGGCGGACACGATCGCCCCTCCCCGGCCGGTGGCTGCCCGGGCGATCCGCCAGGCCAGGTCGTTCGCCTCGCTCCCGGAGCTCACGACGATCACCGCGTCGAGGCCGGGGGGCATCGTCGCCGCCAGGCGCTCGGCCAGCTCCACCAGGGCCTCGTGGAGGTATCGGCTGTGGGTGTTGAGGAGCCGCTGCTGTTCGGCCACGGCCCGGGCCACGCCGGGGTGCCCGTGGCCCACCACCGGCACGTTGTTGTAGCAGTCGAGGTACCGCCGGCCCTCCGGGTCGAAGACGAAGACGCCCTCCCCCCGCGCGAGGTGGACGGGGCGGTCGTAGAACAGCGGGGCCCGGGGGAGCACGCGCCGCCGCCGCTCGAGCAGCCTCCGGGAGCCCGCCGGCCGGTAGGGCAGCCCCCGGGCGGCGTGGGCGAAGCGTCGGCCGACCGCCTCGAGCCCCTCGGCCTCCAGCCGGTCGAGGAAGGCCCGCGCCCCCGCGTCCCAGCTCCCGATGTAGTCGGCATTCTCCGGGTACAGGCCGAGGCGCCAGGCCGTGATCACCACCGCGGTGACCAGGCGGGCCGCCACCAGGTCCCCCAGCAGCTCGGCCTCGACGTCCTCGAGCGGGGTCACCTCCGCGTAGGCCCGGATCAGCTGCTCCGCCGCCTCCGGCGCGTCCTCCCGGGCCTGGAGCACGTCGGCCACGGCCACGGCCAGGTCGCAGGCCAGCGCCGTGTGGCTCATGTCACCGAAGTCCACGATCCCCGACACGCCGAGGCCCTCGTCGAACAGGACGTTGTCCAGCGTGACGTCCCCGTGGATCACCTGGGCCCGCAACGCCGGCCAGGCCGGGCGGACCCGCTCCTCGAACCGGTCGAGGACCCGTTCGGCCTGGGCCCGCCGCGCCGGGTCGGCCACGTGCGCCAGGAGCGGGCGGAGCTCCGGCGCGTGCTTCACGTCCCACAGGATCCGGTAGCCGGCGGCGGGGTGGAAGAAGCCGCGGAGGGCCCGGCCCAGCCGGGCCGTCACCCGGCCGATCCCCCGGATGGCGGCCGGCGTGAGCTCCGGCGCCTCCACCCGGCGCCCCGGGAGGAACGTGAAGGCCCGCACCAGGTAGGTGCGCCCGTCGGGTCCCGGCACCTCCGCCCAGGGGGCGCCGTCGGCCGTCCGGACCACGCGCATCACGGGGAGCCCGGGGTCGGCCCGCTCCACGTGCAGCAGGGCCTCGGTCTGCATCTCGACCACCGCCCGGTCGTCCGCGGGGTTCTGCACCTTGAGCAGGAAGCGCTCGCCGCCCTCCGTCTCCAGCCGGACGTTCTGGTCCCGCTCGGCGACCAGCGGGGCGAGCCGGCCCACCAGGCCGAAGCTCCGGCGGGCGATGGCCGCCACCTCCTCGAGCGGCAGGGCCGGGGGCGGGGAGACGAGGGGGTCGGCGGGACCGGGACGCTCGGCGGCGCCCGGCGGGGCCGAGCCCGGGCCGCTCGCTCCGGCGATCCCCCCTCCCATGGGCGGAAGGCTACCCGGGGCCGACGACCGCCGGCAGGCCGCCGATCAGGCCCCCGGCCCCGTGAGGCGCTCGGAGCCGGTGGGCGTGGCCACGTAGACCTGCCAGTTGTAGTAGGCGTAGAAGTCGCGGGGGTCGCGCATCATCTGCCGCGCGTACAGCAGCACCGCCCGCACGTAGGCCCAGGCGTGGTTGTAGGCGTAGAGGGCCCGCCGGTAGTCCTGGGGCGCGCCCGAGGCGGCCAGGTAGTTCGCCGCCCCCAGGATGGCGTCGCGGTCGTCGTGGACGTCGCCCCCCAGGCCGTAGGCCCGCCAGGTGGAGGGGATGAACTGCATCGGGCCTCGGGCCCCGGCCGAGCTGGCCGAGCGGACCCGGCCGAACCGGGACTCCACCATGTTCACGGCGGCCAGGACCTCCCAGTCCACGCCGAACCGCCGCTCGGCCTCCCGGTAGTACCCGAGGAGCACGTCGGCCGGGAGCGGGGGGCGGGTCCGCAGGTCGGGCGTCGAGGTGATCCGGTCCGGGAGGAGCGACAGGAGCGCGGCGTGGGCCCCCGCGTTCGCCCGGGCCTCGGAACGGAGCCACCCGGGCAGGAGGGGGAGGACCCGGCGGAGGAGGCGGGGATGCGCGCCGAGCTCCCGGTAGATCCGCTGCTGGTGGAGGGCCAGCAGCACGACGTCCCGGGGGGGAGGCCACCGCCCGGTGTCCCCCCGGGCGATCCACGCATCGATCGCGCTCCGCAGCCGCTCGGTCGTCCCGGCGAGCGCCCGGGCCAGTCGCTCCGCCCCCCCGGGGATCGGCGCGTCGGGGTCCGGGAGGTCCGGCCCGGCCACGGCGGAGCCGGGGAGGGCCGGCCCGTGGGCGGCGGGGGCCTCCCCCGGTCCGCGGCGCGCCGTCCCCTCCGGACGGCCGGGTGCGCAGGCGGCGGCGAGGAGGAGG
>DATLZP010000232.1:0-4230 GCA_035573935.1 Actinomycetota bacterium | reverse complement strand
GCCCCGGGTATCATCGCCGTCTAGGCCCCCGGCGGGAGGCACGGTGCGGCTGCTCCGACGCAAGGCCAGGACGTTCGACATCCAGGTGCAGGACCTGCTGCTCCACGTCACCGCCCCGGAGGACGTGGAGGAGGAGGCCCGTGCCGCGGCGCTGTCGTTCTGGGAGCAGCTGCAGGCCTACTCGCTCCAGCACCCCGAGTTCCGCTCCAGCAAGCGACCGATCGCCGTCCCCCGGGAGGCGCCGGTGATCGTCCGCGAGATGTGCGCGGCGGCGGCCCGGGCCGGCGTGGGCCCGATGTACGCGTTCCGGGGGGCGGTGGCCGACCAGGTGGGCCGGTTCCTGGCTCGGAGCCTCCCCGAGGTGAGCGTGCGGTGCGGGGGCGACCACTTCATCGTGAGCCGGAGGCGGATGAAGCTCACGGTCCACCGACGGGCGGCCGGGCCGATCGCCGTGGTCGTCCAGCCTCGCCGGGACGGGGTGGGGGTCTGCACCACGCTCGGCCGGGGGCGGGCGGCGCTCGGGGCCGACGGGCTCGCCGTGCTGGCCAGCTCCTGCATGCTGGCCGACGCGGCGGCGGCCGGGGTGGAGGCGCTCCTGCCGAAGGAGGGGGGCCTGGAGGCCGCCCTCCGCTACCTCCGGGAGGTGCCCGGCGTGCTGGGCGGGCTGGTGATCCTGGACGAGCGGATCGGCGTGTCGGGCGGGGTCGAGCTGGCGGCCTGAGGCGGATGGCGACCGACGAGGAACGCCGCCGGGGGGAGGCGAAGCTCCGGGTCGAGGAGCTCCGGGACCAGATCCGCTACCACGACTACCGCTACTACGTCCTGGCCGACCCCGAGATCTCCGACGCCGAGTACGACGAGCTGATGCGCGAGCTCCGGGCCCTGGAGGAGGAGTTCCCGGAGCTCGTCACGCCGGACAGCCCGACGCAGCGCGTGGGCGGGGCCCCGGCCGAGCTGTTCGCGCCGGTCAAGCACCGGGCCCCGATGCTCTCGCTCGACAACGCGTTCTCCGAGGCCGAGCTGAAGGCCTGGCTCACCCGCGTGGAGCGGGTGGTGGGGACGCAGGCCCGGTTCGTCTGCGAGCAGAAGATCGACGGCGTGGCGGTGGCGCTCACGTACGAGGACGGCAGGCTCGTGCGGGGGGCGACCCGGGGCGACGGGTACACCGGCGAGGACATCACCCAGAACCTCCGGACGATCCGGACGATCCCCGCCCGCCTCTCGGTGGCGCGTCCCCCCGCCGTGCTGGAGGTCCGGGGCGAGGTCTACCTCCCGGTCCCGGCCTTCGAGGCCCTGAACGAGGAGCTCACGGGGCGGGGGGAGCGGCCGTTCGCCAACCCCCGGAACGCCGCGGCCGGGAGCCTCCGGCAGAAGGACCCCAGGGTCACCGCCTCCCGGCCCCTCGCCGCCTGGTTCCACAGCTTCGGAGCGGCGGAGGGGATCCGGTTCCGCTCCCACTGGGAGTTCCTGGGCTGGTGCCGGGAGGCGGGGCTGCCCGTCGCCCCGACGACGGAGCGGTTCGAGGACCTCGACGGGGTCCTGGCTTACATCCACCGCTGGCAGGAGCAGCGCCACGACGTGGAGTGGGAGATCGACGGGGTCGTGGTGAAGGTGGATCAGGTCGCGCTCCAGGAGGAGCTGGGGGCCACGAGCCGGGCCCCCCGGTGGGCGATCGCCTACAAGTTCCCGCCCGAGGAGCGGACCACCCTGCTCCGCACGATCGACGTCCACACGGGCAGGACCGGGATCGTGACCCCCTTCGCCGTGCTGGAGCCGGTGTACGTGGGGGGCGTGACCGTCACCACGGCCACGCTGCACAACGAGGACGAGGTCCGGCGGAAGGACGTCCGGGAGGGCGACACCGTGATCGTCCGGCGGGCCGGCGACGTGATCCCCGAGGTGGTGGGGCCCGTCCTGTCGAAGCGACCGAAGGGGGTCCGGCCCTGGCGGTTCCCGACCCGCTGCCCCTCGTGCGGGACGGAGCTCGTGCGGCGGGAGGGAGAGGCGTACCGGCGGTGCCCCAACCGGGGGGGGTGTCCCTCCCAGAACGTGGAGTGGTTGTTCTCGTTCGCCTCCCGGGGGGCGATGGACATCGAGGGCCTGGGCTACGAGACCGGGACGATGCTCCTCGAGCGGGGGTGGGTGCAGGACCCGGGCGACGTCTACGCGCTCACCGCCCAGCAGCTCGCGGAGCTCCCGGGGTTCAAGGAGAAGAAGATCGCGAACCTCCTGCGGGGGATCGAGGCCTCGAAGGACCGCCCGATCTGGCGGCTGCTGGTGGGCCTCAACATCCCGCACGTCGGGTCCCACGTGGCCCGGCTGCTGGCCGACGCGTTCGGCTCGATCGACGCGCTGGCGGCCGCGTCGGAGGAGGAGATCGACGCCGTGCCGGGGATCGGCCCGGAGATCGCCCGGAGCGTGCGCGCGTGGTTCCGGGATCCGGCGAACCTCCGCCTCCTGGACAAGCTCCGCCGGGCCGGCGTGCGGATGGCCGACGAGCCCCGGGCCGCGCCGCGGGAGGGACCGCTGTCCGGCAAGACGATCGTGCTGACCGGCGGCCTCCGCTCGATGACCCGGGAGGAGGCCACGCGGGCGGCCGAGGAGGCCGGGGCCCGCGTGGCATCCTCGGTGTCGAGGAAGACCGACCTCGTCGTGGTGGGCGAGGACCCCGGCTCGAAGTACGACCGGGCGCTGCAGCTCGGCGTGGAGACGGTGGACGAGGAGGGGTTCCTCCGCCTCCTGGGGCGGGCCTGACGCACCGGCGGGGGCCCAGGACGTATCGTTCCTGCCCGGGGGTCGCCGACGGCCCCCGGTGAGATGGATCAGCGGGGTCGGGACCTGGTGGCGCTGCTCCGACAGCTCTGGTACGGGCTGTCGAGCTACCGCCTGTACCCCGGGGCCACCGACCGCCCGGGGTTCGTCGGCGCGGTGGAGCGGATCCGGGCCGCCGCCGAGCGGGCCCTCGAGGCCGGGATCGTGGACCTCCGGATCGGCCCGGAGGGCTTCGCCTCGCCGGCCGGCGACCCCGTCCCCCCCGACGACGACGTCCTCCGCCTGGCCCGGGAGTGCTTCGAGCGGGGGGCGGAGCGGCTCACGGTCTCGGCCGTGCCGGGGCCGGAGGAGCTGGCCGGGTTCTTCGACGTGCTGGTGATGTCGCCGGCCCAGGTGGAGGAGGCCGGGGGCCTGGAGCGCGCGGCGCCCGAGGGCGGCGCGGTGTCGCTCTCGCCGGTCGGGCCCGACCCCGTGATCGGCGCGGAGCGGATCGTGGGCGACCGGTCCCCCACGGCCCAGGTGGAGCGCCTGGCGACCGAGGTCCTCGTGGAGGAGCTCCGGGGCTCCGAGCGGGAGCAGGCCGAGACGATCCTGGAGCGGCTCCGTTCGTTCGCCGCCTCGGTCCCCGAGGACGTGCCCCGGGACCCCGACTTCCACCGCCGCCTGTACGACGCGGTGGCCGACCTGCCCCGCCCCCTCCGCTCGGCGGTGACGGAGATCCTGATCGACCGGGTGGGGGAGGACCCGTTCGCCCAGCGGCTGATCGGCAGCATGAACAACGCGGAGCTCACCCGGGTCCTGGTGGACCTGGGCCGGGAGGGCCGGGACCCCACGGAGCTCGCCCGCCACCTGGCGCACGTGGGGGTCCGCCCGGTGGACCTGGTCGACCTCACGGCCGCCCTCCAGGCGGGGCACGAGGAGGCGGGGACGATCATCGCCGGGCTGGAGCGGATGGGGCTCACGCCCGACGCGCTCCCCGACGCGGTCGCCGCGGGCGGCTCGCTCTCGGACGTGATGGCTCGCTACCTGGTGGCGACGGAGCAGGACGACCGGCGCTCGATCGTCGGGCTGCTCCCCCCGGGGGAGGTCCGGGCCCAGGCCGCGGTCCGGGCCGCCCGGGACTACGTGGCCCTGGAGGGGGACGCGGAGCGGCTGGCCCAGGTCCTCGAGGTGTGGGGGGAGGCGGTGCGGCGGGCCGTGCTGGAGCGCCGACGGGAGGACGTCGCCCTCCTGCTCGAGGTGGGGGAGCGGGCCTCGGCCCGGGGGACGGAGCAGGCCGCGGCCGTGGTGGGGGCGGTCCGCCGGGCCCTCGATCCGGGCGCCGTGGCGGAGATCGCCGCCGCCCCGGACGCCGAGGAGGTGCTGGCCCCGCTCGGGGCGGGCGGCGTGGAGGCCGCGCTCGACGCGCTGGCCGAGGAGCCGGACCGGGGGAGGCGGGCCGTGCTGGTGGGCCTCCTG
>DATLZP010000231.1:0-3023 GCA_035573935.1 Actinomycetota bacterium | reverse complement strand
CACCGAGGAGGGCGTGCGCAAGGTCGAGGAGATCCTGGGGATCGAGAACCTCTACGACCACGTGAACACGCCGCTCGTCCACCACCTCCACAACGCGATCCGGGCCAAGGAGCTCTACAAGCGGGACGTGGACTACCTCGTCGCGAACGGCGAGGTGAAGATCGTGGACGAGTTCACCGGCCGGGTGCTGGAGGGCCGGCGCTACTCCGAGGGCCTCCACCAGGCGATCGAGGCCAAGGAGGGGGTCCGGATCAAGGAGGAGAACCAGACCCTGGCCACGATCACGATCCAGAACTACTTCAAGATGTACGAGAAGCTGGCCGGGATGACGGGGACGGCCAAGACCCAGCAGGCCGAGTTCGAGCAGGTCTACGGGCTCTCGGTCGTGGAGATCCCCACGAACCGCCCCATGATCCGGGTGGACCACCAGGACCTGATCTACAAGACCGAGGAGGCGAAGTGGCGGGCCGTGGTGGAGGACATCGCGGAGCGCCACGAGCGGGGCCAGCCGATCCTCGTGGGCACGGTCTCGATCGAGAAGTCCGAGAAGCTCTCCGGCTACCTCCAGCGGCGGGGGATCCCCCACCACGTGCTGAACGCGAAGCAGCACGAGAAGGAGGCGATGATCGTGGCCCAGGCCGGGCGGAAGGGCGCGGTCACGGTGGCCACGAACATGGCCGGCCGCGGCGTGGACATCCTGCTCGGGGGGAACCCCGAGTACCTGGCCCGCCAGGAGATGGCGGCGAAGGGCTGGGACAACGACCGCTACCTCCTGTTCGAGATGGACGCCGAGGAGCGGTCCGCCTACGAGGCCGAGTTCGAGCCGATCCACCGGCGGTTCAAGGAGCAGACCGACGCGGAGCACGAGGAGGTCGTGGCCCTGGGCGGCCTCTACGTCCTGGGCACCGAGCGGCACGAGTCCCGACGGATCGACAACCAGCTCCGGGGCCGGTCCGGCCGGCAGGGCGACCCCGGCGAGTCCCGCTTCTACCTGTCGCTCCAGGACGACCTGATGCGGATGTTCGCCAGCGACCGGGTGGCCTCGATCATGGAGCGGCTGAAGTGGCCGGAGGACGAGCCGATCGAGGCCCGGATGGTGACCCGGGCCGTGGAGAGCGCCCAGCGGCAGATCGAGGAGCTGAACTTCGAGCGCCGGAAGAACGTGCTCAAGTACGACGACGTGATGAACACCCAGCGCCAGGTGATCTACGGGGAGCGCCGGAAGATCCTGGAGGGGCACGACCTCCGGGGCGAGGCGCTCGAGATGGTCACCGAGGTGGTGGGGGCCACGGTCGAGCGGTACGTCCCGGCGGACGTGTTCCCCGAGGAGTGGGACCTGGACGGGCTGCTGGCCGCGCTGGGGGAGGTGTTCCCGGTGCGCTCGCGGGCGGGGGAGCTCCGGGAGCTCGGATCGGCCGAGGAGGTCGAGGACCGGCTGGTGCGGGAGGCGGTCCAGGCCTACGAGGAGAAGGAACGGGGCCTCGGGGCCGAGGTGATGCGGGAGCTCGAGCGGATGGTGCTCCTGTCGATCATCGACACGAAGTGGCGCGAGCACCTGTACGAGATGGACTACCTCCAGGAGGGGATCCACCTCCGGGCCTACGGGCAGCGCGATCCCCTGTCGGAGTACCGGCGCGAGGCGTTCGCGATGTTCGAGGAGCTGGTGCAGGGGATCCGCACGGAGTTCGTCCGGTACATCTACCGGGTGGAGCTGGTCCGCCAGGACGAGCCCGCCCGCCCCCGGCCCCAGCGGGTCAGCGTGAACCGGGGGGAGCAGGCGGCGGCCTCGGCGGGCCCGGCCAAGGGGCAGAAGATCGGGCGGAACGCCCCCTGCTGGTGCGGGTCGGGGAAGAAGTACAAGAAGTGCCACGGGGCCACGGCCTGAGGCCCCGGCGCGAGGAGAGGGCCAGCGGGGGATCCCCGCCGGCCCTCTCGGTGCCTCGGTATGCCTACAGGCACTGGTGGCACGGTCGCCCGTTCACGACGACCGGGCCGTCGGGGCGCTCCCCGGTGGCCCCGCCGAGGCGGCCGGTGAAGCCGGCCCGGGTCGCGGCGACGGTCCAGGGCAGCGTCGCCCCCTGCTCGCGGATGGCCGCGGCCCCCGGCCCGTAGAGCGACCCCAGGGACGGGACGCCCGCGCCCTGCTCCCGGACGGCCGCGCTGGCGTTCGCCGTGGCCTTCGGGATCGTCGGCAGCGTCGCCCCCTGCTCCCGGATGGCGGCGGAGGCGTTGGCCGCGGTCACGGCGGCGACCCCCGCCCCCGTCGCGGGGACGCTCCGACCGTCCAGCACCTCCCGGGTGATGAGGGTCCCCATGAGGAGGCCCACCGCCACCCCGAGGGCCGTGAACCCCGCCACGAGGCTCCGCAGGTGGACGGGGCGCTCCAGCGTCATCGCTCCGGTCGTCATGGCCTCCTCCTCCCTCCCGGGTCCCGATCCGACGGGGCCCACGCTAGGGGCGGGGGACGGCCCGGTCCGTGCCCGGCCGCACCGACCCGGCGTGTCGTCCGGCACACGCCGAGGAGACGGGGCTCGAGACGGGCGGCCCGCCGACGGGCTACAGGCCGGCGATCCGGGCCAGGGCCTCGACCTTCCTCAGGACGTACCGACGCCCCTCCCGGGAGACCAGGCCCCGGCGCTGGAACCCGGAGAGGATCCGGGTCACGTTCTCCCGGCTCCCCCCGCACAGGCTGGCCAGGTCGGCGTGGGTGACGACCGAGGGGACGAGCGCGTCGTCGGGCGGGAGCTCCTCGAGGGAGGGGCTCACCAGCTGGATCAGCCGCTTCGCCACCCGGCCCTTGAGGTCCAGGAACAGCAGGTCGTCCACGAACGCCTCGTGGGCCTGGACCTGGCGGGCCAGGGCCCGGAGGAGGGCCCGGGTGGCCCGCCACTCCTCCGCCAGGAAGCCCATGAACACCTCGGCCCCGGTGGCCCAGACGGTGGAGTCGTCGAGCGCGAGGGCCGAGGCGGAGCGGGGGAGCTCGCCCACCACGCCGAGCTCCCCGATCAGCTGGGGTCGCTCGA
>DATLZP010000230.1:0-3156 GCA_035573935.1 Actinomycetota bacterium | reverse complement strand
CGCCGTGAAGGACGTGCCGCCCCAGGTCCGGGAGCGGACGATCGCCAAGGCCCGGACCCTGATCGAGGCCCTCCCCTTCATGCGCGAGCACCGGGGGAAGGTCCTCGTGGTGAAGTACGGCGGGGCGGCGATGGAGCGGGCCCCGCTCGCCCGGCCCTTCGCCCAGGACGTGGCGCTCCTGCTGTCGGTGGGGATCCGCGTGGTGGTCGTCCACGGCGGCGGCCCCCAGGTCACGGAGGTCTCGGAGCGCCTGGGCCTGGAGGCCCGGTTCGTGGAAGGCCACCGGGTCACCGACCGGGCGACCCTCGACGTGGCCACGATGGTCCTCGCCGGGAAGCTCAACACGGAGGTCGTGGGGCGCCTCGTGGCGAGCGGCGTCCCGGCCGTGGGCCTCTCCGGCGTGGACGGGGGGCTGCTCCTGGCCCGTCGGCGCCACCCCGACCTGGGCTTCGTGGGCGAGATCGCGGAGGTCCGGGGGGAGGTCGTCCGCTCGCTCCTCGACCGGGGGTTCGTGCCGGTCGTGGCCTCGATCGCGGCGGGCGACGACGGCCACCCGTTCAACGTGAACGCCGACGTCGTGGCGGCGGAGCTCGCGGTGGCCCTGGGGGCGGAGAAGCTCGTGTTCGTGGTGGACGTGCCGGGGCTCCTCGGTCCGGGGGGCGACCTCCACTCCGAGCTGGCCGCGGCGGAGTGCCGCGAGCTGCTGGACTCCGGCGCGGTGACCGGCGGCATGGTCCCGAAGGTGGAGAGCGCGTTGCGAGCCATCGCCGGCGGGGTGGGTCGGGTCCACCTGGTCGACGGCCGGGTGGAGCACGCGCTCGTCCTCGAGCTCTTCACCCCGGAGGGGATCGGGACGATGCTCACGCCCGACGCCGCCCCGGCCCCGGTGGCCCTCCCCGCGGAGGCCGTGCCGTGACCCGGGTCGGCGGCAACGGGGCGGTGAAGGCGAAGCGCCAGCAGGCCATCCTCTCGCTCGTGGCCCGGGAGCGCCTGTCGTCCCAGGAGGAGATCCGGGCCCGGCTGGCCCGGATGGGGCTCGAGGCCACGCAGTCCACGATCTCCCGGGACATCGAGGAGCTCGGGCTGGCCCGGGTGCACGACCGGGAGGGCGTGCGCTACGTCGTGCCGGGGCGGGGGCCGGGCTCCGGGCCCCCTCGCCTGCTCCGCCACCTCTTGCAGGAGTTCGCCCTCTCGTTCACGCCGTCCGGGAACCTCCTCGTGATCCGGACCCCCCCGGGGGCGGCGAACGCGCTGGCCGAGGGGATCGACCGGGCCGAGCTTCCCTCGGTCGCGGGGACCGTGGCCGGGGACGACACGATCCTGGTCGTGGCGGCGGAGGGGAGGAGCGGGCGGGGCGTGGAGCGCGCGCTCCGGGACCTGATGGAGGAGGGGTGATGCGGGCGGTCCTCGCCTACTCCGGCGGGCTCGACACCTCGGTGGCGATCCGCTGGCTCGTCGAGCAGGGCTACGAGGTCGTGGCGGTGGCCGTGGACGTCGGCCAGCGCGAGGACTTCGACGAGGTCCGCCGCCGGGGCCTGGCGGCGGGGGCGGCGGAGGTCCGGATCCGACCCGCGGTGGAGCGGTTCGCGTCGGCGTTCCTGGCCCGGGCGGTGAAGGCCAACGGCCTGTACGAGGGGAAGTACCCGATGGTCTCCTCGCTGGCCCGTCCGCTGATCGCCGAGGAGGTCGTGCGGGTGGCCCGGGAGGTGGGGGCGTCCGCGGTGGCCCACGGCTGCACCGGGAAGGGCAACGACCAGGTGCGGTTCGAGGTGGCGTTCGCGGTCCTGGCGCCGGACCTCGCGGTCCTGGCCCCGATCCGCGACGCCGGGATCCCCCGGGAGAAGGCGCTCACGCTCGCCGCGGAGTGGGGGATCCCCGTGGCCGACGTGTCCGCCTCGTACTCGATCGACGAGAACCTGTGGGGCCGGACCGCGGAGTGCGGGCCGCTGGAGGACGCCTGGGCGGCGCCGCCGGAGGACGCCTTCGCCCGGACGGCCCCGCCCGGCGCCCGGCCCGGCGAGCCGACCGAGGTGGTGGTGGCGTTCGACCGCGGGGTGCCGATGGCCCTGGACGGAGCGGCCCTCCCCCTCCACCAGCTGATCCGGCGGATCGACGCCCTGGGGGGCGCCCATGGCTTCGGGCGGGTGGACATGATCGAGAACCGCCGGGTGGGGATCAAGTCCCGGGAGCTCTACGAGGTGCCCGGGGCCCTCGCGCTGATCGCCGCCCACCGGGCGCTGGAGGACCTCACGCTGGAGCGGGAGGTCGGGCACTTCAAGCCGCTCGTGGAGCAGCGGTGGGCGGAGCTCGTCTACGACGGTCAGTGGTTCTCCCCGCTCCGGGAGGCCCTGGACGCGTTCATCGACGCCACCCAGGCCCCGGTGACGGGGGAGGTCCGCCTGCGGTTCGGGCCCGGGAGGTGCGAGGTCGTCGGGCGGCGCTCGCCGCACGCGCTGTACGACCTGGCCCTCGCCACCTACGGGCCTGAGGACGCGTTCGACCAGTCGCACGCGGAGGGCTTCGTGCGTCTCTGGGGCCTCCCCCTCCGGGTGTGGGCGGCGAAGCAGCGCCCGACGTGAGCGGGGACGACCGGCCGCTCTGGGCGGGGCGCTTCGGCCGCCCGCCGGCCCCCGAGGCGGCGGCCCTCGGCCGCTCGCTGGGGTTCGACGTCCGCCTGGCCCGCCAGGACGCCGAGGCCTCGGTCGCCCACGTCCGGGGCCTCCGCGACGCCGGGCTGCTCGACGCGGAGGAGGCGGCCCGGCTGGAGGAGGCGGTCCGGTCGGTGGCCGGCGAGATCGCGGAGGGCCGCTTCGCGTTCCACCCGGCAGACGAGGACGTCCACTCGGCCATCGAGCGGGCGGTCACGGAGCGGCTCGGCCCGCTGGGGGCCGGGGCCCTCGCCACCTCCACACTGGGCCTGGACCCGGCGGCCGCCGCCCGCCGGCTGGGGTTCGATCGGGCCTTCGAGAACTCGATCGACGCGGTGTCCTCCCGGGACGCGGTCCAGGAGCTCCTGGCCTGCTGCGCGATCGCGGGGACGGACCTCTCGCGGCTGGCGGCGGCCCTCCTGCGCTGGACGGAACTGGGGTGGGCCGAGCTGGACGAGGCCGACGCCACCGGCTCCAGCATGATGCCGCAGAAGCGGAACCCCGACGT
>DATLZP010000229.1:0-3415 GCA_035573935.1 Actinomycetota bacterium | reverse complement strand
GCCTGGCCGGCCTGGAGTTCGGCGTGGCCATCCCCGCCTCGCTGGGAGGGGCGGTGCGGATGAACGCCGGGGCGCACGGGCGCGAGCTGGCCGAGGTCCTGGAGACGCTGGAGGTCTTCCGCATGGAGGCCGGGCGGAGCGAGGTCCTGCCGGCGGAGCGGGCGGGCTTCGCCTACCGGACGTCCGACCTCCCTCCGGACGCGGTCGTCACCGGGGCCACGCTCCGGCTCCGGAGGGGAGGCCGCGACGCGATCCGGGCCGCGATGGACGAGGCCCGGGACTGGCGGCGCCGCACGCAGCCCCTCGCCCAGCCCAACGTGGGGAGCGTCTTCAAGAACCCGCCCGGCGACCACGCCGCCCGACTGATCGAGGCCGCCGGCGGGAAGGGGCTCCGGGTGGGCGGCGCGTCGGTGTCCGAGAAGCACGCGAACTTCATCGTGGCCGCCCCCGGGGCGAGGGCCGCGGACGTGGCGGCCCTGATCCACGCGGTCCGGGCGCTCGTGGCCTCCCGCTTCGACGTCGAGCTGGAACCGGAGGTGCACCTTGTCGGCGACTTCGATCTCGTCACCCGCTGAGCCCCTGGGACGCCTGCGGCGCCCGTCGGTCCCGGCCTGGCAACGGTGGGCGGCCGGGGTCTGCGGGATGGCCGTCCTGGCCGGCGGGGCGCTCGTGGCCGGGCGCTCGTCCCTCTTCGCCGTGGACCGGATCCGGGTGGTGGGGGAGTCGCACCTCGGGGCCAGGGCGGTGATCCGGCTGGCGGGGATCGGGCCGGACGCCAACGTGCTGTTCCTGGACCCGGGAGCCATCGAGCGCCGCCTCCAGGCCGATCCCTGGATCCGGCGGGCGACGGTCGAACGGACCTACCCCTCCACCGTGACGATCCGGGTGGAGGAGCGGACCCCGGTGGCGGCGGTCCCCCGGGACGGCGGGTACGCTGTGGTGGCGGGGGACGGCACGCTGCTGGCGTACGAGGCGGCCCCCCCGTCCGACCTCCCCCTGATCGTCGCCGAGCGCGAGGTGCCGACCGCCGTCGGGCCCGCGCCCCGGGTCGAGGCCCCGGCCCGGGCCTTGGCGGCGCTCCCCGCAGGGCTCCGGGCCCGCGTGGCCCGGGCCGTCGTGCTCCCCGACGGCACCGTCTCCCTCGAGCTGCTGGGAGGCGCCCGGATCCTGTTCGGGACGCAGGAGCGGGCCTCCGAGAAGGCCCGGGTGGCCGAGGCCATCCTCCGGTGGGGGCGGGCGGAGGGCGTGGACCTGTCCGTGGTCGACGTCCGGAGCCCCCGCTCCCCGGCCGCCCGCCCGGCCTGAAGCTCGGCCGAACTGTCACCGCTCCCGGCAGCGCAGGGATGGGGGACACTTGACGGCACCTGCGGTCCGATAGTAGCGTGGGCTGGCTGAAGGTGAAGTAGATATAACAATCACGTTGTGGTTGAGGGTTAGGGTTCTAGGCGGGAGACACGGCGTTTCCCCAGGTAGGCCGGGGGGAGGCCCCCGGGGAGCGGAGGTCGAGGTTGATGGATGCTCCTCAGAACTACCTCGCCGTGATCAAGGTGGTCGGGATCGGCGGGGGCGGCGTGAACGCGGTGAACCGCATGATCGAGGCGGGGCTGCGAGGCGTCGAGTTCATCGCCGTCAACACCGACGCCCAGACCCTGCTCATGTCCGACGCTGAGGTGAAGCTCGACATCGGGCGGGAGACGACCCGGGGGCTGGGGGCGGGCTCCGATCCCGAGGTCGGGCGGAGCGCCACCGAGGAACACTCCGATGAGATCGAGGAGATCCTGAAGGGCGCCGACATGGTCTTCATCACCGCCGGGGAGGGCGGCGGCACGGGGACCGGCGGGGCTCCGGTCGTGGCCCAGATCGCCCGGGGCCTGGGCGCCCTCACGATCGGCGTGGTGACCCGGCCGTTCGGGTTCGAGGGGAGGCGGCGGGCCATGCAGGCCGACGTGGGGATCACGGAGCTCAAGAAGGCCGTGGACACCCTGATCGTCGTGCCGAACGACCGCCTGCTCCAGGTGTCCGACCCCGAGACCCCCATGGTGGACGCCTTCCGGATGGCCGACCAGGTCCTGTACCAGGGCGTGGAGGGGATCACGTCCCTCATCACCACCCCGGGGCTCATCAACCTCGACTTCGCCGACGTGAAGGCCATCATGAGCGGCGCCGGATCGGCGCTGATGGGGATCGGTCACGGGTCCGGCGAGGATCGGGCGGAGGAGGCGGCCCGCAACGCGATCTCCTCCCCGCTGCTCGAGTCCTCGATCGACGGGGCGAAGGGGGTCCTCCTGTCGATCGCCGGGCCGACCGACCTCACGCTCCACGAGGTGCACCGGGCCGCC
The DNA here is from genome assembly GCA_035573935.1 of Actinomycetota bacterium. GTDB lineage: Bacteria > Actinomycetota > UBA4738 > UBA4738 > HRBIN12 > DATLZM01. The sequence goes on along the minus strand of DATLZP010000229.1, from coordinate 1,076 downwards.
GACGCCATCACCCGGGTGGCGCATCCCGACGCGAACATCATCTTCGGCGCGGTCGTGGACGACGCCCTGGGCGAGGAGGTCCGGGTGACGGTGATCGCCGCCGGCTTCGACAAGCTCGCGGCGCCGGCCCACCACGCCGAGAGCAGGCTCTCCCGGCTCCTGGATGAGCCCCCGCCGGGCCCGATCCAGGAGGAGGAGGTGCCGGTCCCCGGGATCCTGGAGGAAGAGGAGGAGGAGTTCCGTCCGGCGTCCGAGGTCCTGGCCTTCGACGCGGAGGAGGACCTGGACATCCCGGACTTCCTGAAGAGCTAGCGCGACGACCGCCCCGCGCGGCCCGGCGGTCGTGGGGGCGGGGAGGTCCGAGGGGCGCCCTTCCCCCGCTCCTCGGGGGCCGCCTCCCCGCCCCTCCTTCCCCGGCCCGGCCCACGCCTCCCGCCCCGCGTGAGACCCTTCCTCGGCGATGGGGTTCGACGAACGCACGACCCTCCCAGACCTCCGGCTCCTCGTCCCGGTCGGGCTGGAGCGGGCCGGGGTGCTGGCCGCGTTCTCCGATCGGAGGGGCGGCGCCAGCCTGGGTCCCTACCGGTCCCTGAACGTGGGGTTCGGGGTGGGGGACGACCCCGGCGCCGTGCGGGCCAACCGCCGCCGGCTGGCCGGGGCGCTGGCCCTCGATGCGTTCGCCGTGGCCGGCCTGGTCCACGGGGCCCGGCTGGCCCGGGTGGGGCCCGGCCGGGCCGGAGCCGGGTTCGTGGACCCCGGGGGACGGATCCGCGGCGCCGACGGGCTGGTGGCCACGGTCCCCGGCCTGGCCCTCGCCGTGACCTGCGCGGACTGCCTGCCCGTGGTCCTGGCCCCGGGGGACGGGCGGGCCGTGGCCGTCGTCCACGCCGGGTGGCGGGGGATCGCCGCGGGGATCCTCCAGCGGGCGGTGGCGGCGCTCGGGGGGCGGAGGGATCTGCGGGCCGCCATCGGGCCGGCGGTGGGACCGTGCCACTACGAGGTGGGCGACGACGTGGTCCGGGCCGTGGCCCGGGGGGCGGGGGAGCGGCCGGTCACCTCCCGACGGGGCGGGCGCG
>DATLZP010000228.1:0-2628 GCA_035573935.1 Actinomycetota bacterium | reverse complement strand
CCCCGCCGCCTTCGTCCCGGACCGGTTCCCGGTGTGGATCTGGATGGACGACCCGAGCTTCTACGGCCTGCCCTCGCTCGGGGGCACGGGGGTGAAGATCGGCCAGGACGTCGGGGGGCCCGAGGTGGACCCCGACCGCCGCTCGCTCCAGCCCGACCCCGGCTACCACGGACGGCTGGAGGGGTTCCTCCGGGAACGGCTCCCCGACGCCCTGGGCCCCCTGCGCGAGGCCCGGACCTGCCTGTACGCGATGCCCCCCGACCGGGACCTCGTGCTGGGCCGGCTGCCCGAGCACCCGGACGTGCTCGTGGCCCAGGGGGCGGCCCACGCGTACAAGTTCGCCGCGGTGATCGGCCGCGTCCTGGCGGACCTGGCGGTCGACGGGGAGACCGACCTGGACCTGGAGCCGTTCCGCGTGGACCGTGAGGCCCTCCTGGCGGAGGACGCCCCGAAGCGGTTCCTGGTGTGACCGGGGCGCTACCATCGGCGGCGCGACGACGGGAGGAGGGCGTGGCCGGACCGCTGGTGGGCGTGATCATGGGCTCCCGCTCGGACTGGGAGACGATGCGGCACGCCGCGGAGACGCTCCAGGAGCTCGGCGTGCCGCACGAGACCCGGGTGGTCTCGGCCCACCGCACGCCCGACCTCCTCTTCGAGTACGCCTCCACCGCCGAGGCCAGGGGGCTGCGGGTGATCATCGCCGGCGCGGGAGGGGCCGCCCACCTCCCGGGGATGACCGCGTCCAAGACCACGCTCCCCGTGCTGGGGGTCCCGGTCGCCTCGAAGGCCCTCTCCGGCCTCGACTCGCTCCTCTCGATCGTGCAGATGCCGGCGGGCGTCCCGGTCGGCACGCTCGCCATCGGGCCGGCCGGGGCCGTGAACGCCGCGCTGCTGGCGGCGGCCATCGTGGCGCTCTCCGACGAGGGGGTGCGAGAACGCCTCCGCGCCTACCGGGAGCGGCGGACGGCGGAGGTGCTGGAGCGTCCCGACCCCGCGGAGGGATGAGCGGGTGCTGGTGGGGGTCCTGGGGGGCGGGCAGCTCGGCCGGATGCTCGCCCTGGCCGGGATCCCGCTCGGGATGCGCTTCCGCTTCCTGGACCCCGCCCCCGAGGCGCCGGCCGGGGCCGTGGGGGAGCTCGTGGTCGGGGCCTACGACGACGAGGGGGCGCTGAAGGAGCTCGCCGAGGGCGCGACCGTTCTCACCTACGAGTTCGAGAACGTCCCGGTGGCGGCGGCCCGGTCCCTGGCCGAGCGCGTGACGGTCCTGCCCCCGCCGGAGGCCCTGGAGGCGGCCCAGGACCGGGTGGCGGAGAAGCGGCTGTTCGCCCGGCTGGGGATCCCCGCCGCCCCCTGGGCCCCGGTGGGGGGTCCGGAGGAGCTGCCGGCCGCCCTGGCCGCGGTGGGGGCGCCGGCGCTGCTCAAGACCCGCCGCCTGGGCTACGACGGGAAGGGCCAGGCGCCGGTGGAGCGGCCCTCCGACGCCGGGTCGGCGTGGGAGGCGGTGGGGCGGTCGCCCTCGATCCTCGAGGCCCGGGTCGGGTTCGACCGGGAGCTCTCGGTGCTGGCCGTGCGGGGCCGGGACGGCGAGGTCCGGGCCTACCCCCTCGTCGAGAACGTCCACCGGGAGGGGATCCTCCGGGTCTCCCGGGCCCCGGCGCCCGGGCTCACGTCGGACCTCCAGGCCCGGGCGGAGGGCTTCGCCCGCCGGGTGCTCGAGGAGCTCGGCTACGTCGGCGTGCTGGCGATCGAGCTGTTCCAGGTCGGCGAGCAGCTGCTGGCCAACGAGATGGCCCCCCGGGTCCACAACTCCGGCCACTGGACGATCGAGGGCGCCCTGACCAGCCAGTTCGAGAACCACCTCCGGGCCGTGGCGGGCCTCCCCCTCGGCCCGACCGACCCGCGGGGGTGCTCGGCCATGGTGAACCTGATCGGGGCCACGCCCCGGCCGGCGGAGGTCCTGGCCGTGCCGGGGGCCCACCTCCACCTGTACGGGAAGGCCCCCCGGCCCGGGCGGAAGCTCGGCCACGTCACGGTCGTGGCGGAGGACGAGGGGACGCTCGAGGCCCGCCTGGCGGAGGTGCGGCCGGCCGTGGAACGGGCGGCGGGGTGAGCGGGCGGGCCGGCCTCTCCCGGGAGGCGCTGGCCGAGCGGGCGGCCGTCGACCCGGGCGTGGTCGACCGGCTCGTGGCCCTCGGGATCCTCACGCCGGGGGAGGGGGCGGAGCCGTACCTCCCCGGGGACGTCCACCGGGTCCGGCTCGTGGTGGCCTGCGAGGAGGCCGGGATGGGGGCGGAGGCGGTGGGGCGGGCGCTCGCGGAGGGCCGGTTCTCGCTCTCGTTCCTGGACCTGCCCCACTACCGCTGGGCGGCGCGCACCGACACGACGTACGCGGAGCTCGCCCAGGACCTCGGGCTGCCGGTGGATCTCGTGCTCGACGTGCGCGCGGCCCTGGGCTCGCCTCGGCGGTCGCCCCGGGACCGGATCCGGGAGGACGACCGGGCGATCTTCGAGCTGATCCGGATGGCCGCCGCGATCCTGGACCGGGATGCGCTGCTCCGGACGACCCGGGTGTACGCCGAGGCGGTCCGGCGGATCGTCGAGGCCGAGGCCGCCCTGTTCGACCGGTAC
>DATLZP010000227.1:0-3262 GCA_035573935.1 Actinomycetota bacterium | reverse complement strand
CGGGTCCGCATCATCATCTCCACCGAGTCCCGGCCCTCCACGCGCAGCCCGTACCGGACGCCGTCGTAGCGGGCCAGGTTCGACGACGCCTCGGAGGGGGCGATCAGGTAGTAGGCGGAGAGCGCGTACTCGGCGTGGGGCAACGACGCCTCGTCCACCCCGGCCCCCAGGTCGGCCAGCCGGTCCACGGCCGCCCGCACCGCGTCCCGGACCCCCTCCTCCACGCCCTCGCCGAGCGCCTCGGCGATCACGCCCACCCGCAGGCCGCGGACGTCCCCCTCCAACCCCTCCGCCAGGTCGGCTTGGGGGGCGTCGAGGCTCGTCGCGTCCCGGGGGTCGCGGCCGGCGATCGCGGAGAGCAGGACGGCGGCGTCGCGGACGCTCCTGGTGAACGTCCCCACGGTGTCGAGGGAGGAGGCGAACGCGATCAGGCCGTACCGGGAGACGAGCCCGTAGGTCGGCTTCATCCCCACCACCCCGCAGAGCGCCGCCGGCTGCCGCACCGACCCGCCGGTGTCGGTGCCGAGCGCCCACACCGCCTCCCCGGCCGCCACGGCCGCCGCCGAGCCGCCCGAGGAGCCCCCGGGGACCCGCTCCGGGTCCCAGGGGTTGCGGACCGGGCCGAAGGCCGAGTTCTCGTTGGACGACCCCATCGCGAACTCGTCGCAGTTCGTCTTGCCCACGAGCACCGCGCCGGCCCCCCGGAGCCGCTCCCACGGCGTGCAGTCGTACGGCGGGACGTAGGTCTCGAGGATCCGGGACCCGCAGGTGGTGCGGATCCCCCGGGTCGTGAGCACGTCCTTGAGGGCCAGGGGGATCCCGGCCACGGCCGGGAGCGCCTCCCCGGCGGCCAGGCGGGCGTCCACCGCCCGGGCCTGCTCCCGGGCCAGGTCGGCGGTCCGCTCCAGGAACGCCCCGACCTCCGGCTCCACGGCCTCCGTCCGGGCCAGGCAGGACCCCACCAGCTCGGAGGCCGAGAGCTCGCCGGCCCGGAGGGCCGCGGCGAGGGCCGTGGCCGTCCGGTCGCAGGGCTCGGTCACGGCTCGACCTCCACGATCCGGGGGACCCGGAACCGCCCCTCCTCCACCTCCGGGGCCCCGGCCAGGGCCTCCTCCGGCGGGAGCGTGGGCCCCGGCTCGTCCGGGCGGAGGACGTTGGACCGGGGGATCGCGGAGGCGGTGGGCGGCACGTCGGCCGTGGCCACCTCCCCCACGCGGGCGGCGTGCTCCAGGATGGCCCCCAGCTGGGTCCGGAGCCGCTCCTTCTCCTCCGCGGTCAGGGCCAGCCGGGCCAGGCGGGCGACGTGCTCGATGTCGATCTCGACCGGCACGCCGCCAGTCTAGTGAGCCGGCCTCCCCGGGGCGGGCCCGGCGTCGGGGTCGAACCGGGGGCGGTCCTCGAGCGCCGGGTGGGCCTCGACGTAGCCGGGGGGCGGGGCCTCGCCCGGCGCGGGCTCGTGGACGAGGCCCGGCCCGGCCTCGGCCGGCCGCTCCTCGAGCCTCCCGGAGGCCACCAGCTGGAGCATGTCGATCCCCAGCTCCGCCGGGTCCACGCTCCGGACGACGTCCCAGCGGAACGCCCCGTCCGGCCCCCGGGACGCCAGGTCCCGCTCCTCCGGGTCGCAGGGCGTGCCGGTCTCGTCGAGCAGGAGGCGGACCGTGGGGCGGGCCAAGAGCTCGTCGTGGTTGCGGACCACCACCGCCACCTCGCCCGTCGAGAGCTGCACCAGCGAGCCCACCGGGAACAGGCCCATCAGCCGGAGGAAGGCCCGGACGACCCGGGGATCGAACCCCCGGCCCGCCCCGGCCTGGAGCAGCGAGAGCGCCTGCCGCCGCTCCTCGGCCTGGCGGTAGGGACGCTTGCTGGTCACCGCGTCGAAGCAGTCCACGACCGACACGAGCCGGGCCGGGAGCGAGGGGGGGCGGTGCTCGGCGAGGTCGGGGTACCCGGAGGCGTCGAACCCCACGTGGTGCTCGAGCACGACGGCGGCCGCAGGGTGGAGGAGGTCCCGGCTGGTGACGAAGATCAGCCCGGTCCCGTCCACGGGGTGGCGCTGGATCAGGCGCCACTGCTCCTCCGACAGCGCGCCGCTGTGCGTGAGGACGTCCTGGGGGACCCGGACCTTCCCCACGTCGTGGAGGAGGGCCCCGATCCCGAGCGAGATGACGTGCTCCCGGGGCAGCCCCACCGCCTGCCCCAGCGCGATCGACAGGACGCAGACGTTCACCATGTGGTGGAACGTGTACTCGTCGTAGGACTTCACCGTGCTGAGCAGGAGGGCCTGGGCCGGGTCGGCGGCGATCCGGTCGGCCAGGTGCTCGGTGAGCCGCCGGGCGGCCTCCACGTTGGCCGGGCGGCCGGCCAGGAGCCGGGAGGCCGCCTCCCGCAGGAGCTCCAGCCCCTGCGCGTAGCTCTGGAGCAGCTCGGCCAGCCCCCCCTCCAGGGGCACCTCGGGCGTGGCCCGGTTCAGCACGATCCGCGTGAGCTCCTGGGCCGCCGCCCGGTCCCCGCCCAGCAGCCGGATCAGCCCGTCCACCTCGTCCCGGTCCAGGCCGGGGAGCAGCTCGAGCGACTCGATCCCCGCCGCCTCGAACGACTCGGCCAGCTTGTGGAACGAGAGCGACGGCCACGCGAGCAGCGTGAGGCCCAGGTAGAAGCTCCGGCGGGCCAGGAAGAACACGGGGTCCCGGTCCATCGCGTCCCGCAGGCGCACGGCTCGGGCCTCCACCTCGGCCGCCGCCGCGGTCCGGCCGGGGTGGCCCGCGTCGTAGAGCCCGTAGGACTGGAGCGCGGCGGCGAGCGACCGGAGGAAGCGGTGGGCCTCGTGGAGGGCCTTCGAGGGCTCGCGTCCCGCATTCACGACGACGATCGTCCCCGGGACAGGTGGGCGGCGAGCCTGCGGAGCCCCCGCCGGAGGCGGGGGCGGGCCCGACGCGACGCGAGCTCCCGGAGCAAGCCGGTGGCCTCCGGCGCGGGGTGGTTCCCCAGCACCTCCAGCGCGTGGCGGCGGAGCGCCGCGGAGGGATCCCGGCGGACCACGTCGGCCAGCGCCGCCGCGGCCTCCGCGCCGACGAGCGCCCCGAGCGAGTCCACGGCCCGCGACCGGACCTCCTCGTCGGGATCGGTGGAGAGGTCCCGGAGGACGCGGATCGCCTCCGGCGTGCCGATCGACACCAGGGCCGCCGCCACCTCCCGCCGCACGAGCCGCTCGGGGTGGTGGGCGGCCGTGGCCAGGCGACCGAGGGCGGCGGCCATGCCCACC
>DATLZP010000226.1:0-3191 GCA_035573935.1 Actinomycetota bacterium | reverse complement strand
CGGCCAGGAAGCCAACGACGCCGGCGGTGGCAGCCCGCAGGACCCCGGTCACCCGGAGCGCCATCGCCTCAGGCTGCCTCCGCCGGGCCCGGGCTTGGGGAGGCCTCGGGGGAGGGCGCGGCGACCGGCTCCAGGGTGCGGGCCAGGCCCATCAGCTCCTCGAGCGTGGCGCCCGGGGCGTCGAGCGAGACGTACAGGCCGGCCTCCACCCACTCCAGCTGCGAACGCTGGGGGACGAACCGGCCCTCGGCGTCACGGACCTCGACCGACTGCGCCCCGGCCACGGTGGAGGGAGGGAGGGCCCGGGCGGGCTGGAGGAAGAGCCGGATCGGCGCGCCGGCGAGCAGCGAGTCCTCGGGGCGGAAGAAGAGGGTGAGCGACGGGCCCTCGGGGTCGAGCTCCACGCTGGAGAGCCCGTAGCTCTCCGGGAGCGAGGAGGGGACGAGCACGGGGAACCCGGCCCGGGCCGCCGCCTCCTCGAGCGGGAGCCGGAGGACCCCCGGGTCCGTGGCGAACCAGGCCGGGGGCGCGGGGCGGCCGACCACCGGGATCCGGGCCGCGACCTGGATGAGCTCCTCGCGGGGCAGGTTCGTCTCGAGCATCAGGTCGGTGGCGGCCCCGTGGATCAGCAGCCGCCGTCCGGCCTCCTCGGTCGCCGGCTGGTAGTAGGCGACCCCGCCGTTCGGCAACCTGACCTCCTCCATCAGCGGACCGATCGGCCCGAACGGGAGCTCCTCCCCCCGCGCCACTCGATCCTCGGCCACCTTCACCCACGAGACGCCCCGGGCGTACGTGACGATCGCGTCCGGCACGGCGGGGGCCGGCCCCTCGGGCCGGGGCTCCGGGGGCTCCGGGACCACCGCCTCGTAGAGCTCCAGGCCGTCCACGCTCTCCGGGGCGACCGGCTGGTAGCCCACCGCGTCCTCCAGCGCCCCGGGCGCGATCCGGCGGACCCCCTCGGTCCCGCGCTCCGCATCCTCGACGGCGATCCGGAACGCCCCGCGGGGGGGCGGGCGCCGGGAGACGGTCACGGCCCGGACCTCCAGGATGGGCCGGGCCGGGGGCTCCGGGGGGAGCTCGAACCGCTGCTCCCAGAGGTTCCGCTCCCGGCCCGGGGCCGGGTAGACCCGCCACTCGAGCGGGAGCCAGGTGGCGGTGTCGAGCCAGAGCACCACGCGGTCCCGGGGGAAGAACGGACGCCAGGTCCCGCCGAGCTCGGTGAAGGCGAAGAGGGGCCGGGCCCGCTCGTAGGGGAGCTCGAGCTGGACCGCCTCCCGGCCCAGCACCGTGCCCTCCCCGAGGAGCGCGGGGTCGCCGGCGGCGAGCGTCTCGAGCGGGACGACGACGTCGGTCGGCATCGGCGTGCTCCTGGAGAACGGCGCCCGGTCCCGGACCACGGTGGTGAAGCGGGGGCAGGCCCGGCCCAGGCCCCCCGGGCAGGCCGAGGGCGCCGAGAGCGACCAGCGCGAGCGGTTCACGACCAGCGTGAGGTCGGTGGGGGTCCACCCGGCCCCCGGGTAGTCCGTGAGGTCGTCCACCTCCAGCCGGAACCGCTCCGGGGATCGGAACGCCACCGAGAGGATCAGCGTGCGCTCCGTGACGGCCGGGAAGTCCAGGTTCTTCTCGGTGACGGTGAACGTCGCCTGGTACGAGTCGAGACGGCTGGCCGCCCGGAGGACCCCGGCCCGCACGTCGGCCGTGGCGATCGGGGCGGTCCCCATCCGCTGCCACGGCCCTCCCACGGCCAGGCTCCCCGCGACGAAGCCCACGACGAGGGCCGCCGCCACCGGGGCCAGGGACCGGGAGAGCCGGGGGAGGAGCGGCGGCCGCGGGCGGAGCGGCGTCACCGCGGCCGGCCGCTCGCTCACCTCCTCCCGGCCCGCCGGGACGCCTCCGGACGCCGCGGCCTCGGCGGCCACGGCCGCCATCACCCGCTCCACGAGGTCCGGGACCGGCTCGGCGGGGCGGATCCGGACGGCGGCCCGCAGGCCGTGGGCCCGCTCCCGGAAGGCCAGGCAGGCCGGGCAGGACCCGAGGTGGCGCTCCATCGCCGCCAGCTGGCGGGCCGTCAGGTGCTCGCCGTCCATCCGGAGCGACACGAGCTGCTGGCAGCGCTCACACCTCACCGGCGTCCCCCTCCACCTCGAGCGCCCGGCAGAGGGCCCGCCGGGCCCGGTGCATCCGGCTCTTCACCGTCCCCACCTTGAGCCCCAGGACGTCGGCGGCCTCCCGGTAGGACATCCCGAAGACCTCGATCAGCAGGAACGGCTCCCGGTGCTCCGCCTCCACGGAGGCCAGGGCGGCGTGGAGCTCGGCCCGGGCGGCGGCGTCGGCCACGGGCACGGCGGCCCGGGGTTCGAGCTCCTCCCGAGACAGCAGGGTCCGGCGGGCCCGGAGCGCGTCCATCGAGCAGTTCCGGCAGATCCGGAGGAGCCAGCTCGGGAACTTCGAGTCCCCCCGGAACGAGGAGAGGAAGCGGAAGGCCCGCAGGAACGTCTCCTGCACGACATCCTCGGCGAGCGTGCGGTCCCGCGTCAGGTGGCGGGCGAACCGGTAGACGTCGGCCTGGTACATCCGGACGAGCTCCTCGAACGCGCCGAGGTCGCCCTGGCGTGCGCGGGCGAGCGTGCGGGGATCGGGGTCCTGCACCTGCCGCTCCTCAGGCCGGCCGCTCAACCAAGCGTACTCGCCCGCCCCGCCGGGAGGCCCGGGGGGCCGGGCGGGGCGCGGGCTCCCTCCTTCCGTCGGTCCCCCTACAGACCGACCGGCAGGGGCCCCGGTTCCCTCGCCCGCCGCGGGGCGCGTCCGGGGCGGCTAGGCCGTCCCGGCCCGCCCCCGCTCCAGGGCGGCGATCAGCCGCTCGATCCGCTCCGCGGCCCGCTGGGCCAGGCCCATCGAGACCTGGGCGTTGATGGCCCGGAGCTCGGCCTCCACCTCGGGCCGGGCCAGGTGGCGCCGGGCGCTGGGGTGGGCCAGGATCGCGTCCAGGCGCCGGACGGCCCGCTCCAGGCGGGCGATGGGGTCGGCGAGCGCCGCCCGCCGCCGCTCCCGGTAGGCCCCGAGGTCGACCACCCGTCCCACGGCCCGAAGCCTACCCCGGGGGTCCGACATCCCCGGGGAGGTTCCGGGAACCGGCCCGCCACCTGGGCCCGGGGAACCCGACGGGGGCCGGAGGACCGGCGCCCCGGCCC
>DATLZP010000225.1:0-3698 GCA_035573935.1 Actinomycetota bacterium | reverse complement strand
TCGAGCTGGCCCGCGAGGGCCCACCGCCCAGGACCGCGCGATGACCACGCCGCTCGATCCGTCCTCTCGCCGCCGAGGGAGCCGCGCCGGGCGGCGACCGGTCACCGCCGGGACCGTCCGCCGGACGCCGTCCCCGGGTCCCAGTCGTACTCCAGCTGTCGGGCGGTGCGCACGGCGAGGTCCCGGTCCGCCAGCCGGTCCACCAGGTGGAGGGCCATGGCGATCCCTGAGCTCAGGCCGCCGGAGGTGATCACCTCCCCCGCATCGACCCATCGGACCCAGACCTGGCCCCGGCTCCCGATCCGTCGCCCGAGCTCCTCCACGTCCTCCCAGTGCGTGGTCCAGGCCCGCCCCGCCAGGAGCCCCAGCTCCCCCAGGATGAACGCCCCGGTGCACACCGACGCCACGACGGCGGCCTCCCCCGCAGCACCCCGCACCGCACCGAGGAGCTCGGCGTCCGCCAGGACGTCGTCGATGGCGATCGCCCCCGGGACGATCAGGACGTCGAGGCGCCCCGCCCGGTCCACCGACGCCTCCGGGATCAGCCGGAGCCCCCCGTAGGCGGCGACGGGCCGGGTGGTCCGCCCCAGCGTCACCACCTCGAACGGCGGGGGCAGGCCCCGGCGCGCCGCCAGCCGGGACGCGGTGAGGAACACCTCGTAGGGACCGCCCACGTCCAACAGATCCACCCGATCGAACACCAGGATCCCGATGCGCCGAGGCTCCCTCACGTGGTCCGTCGCCATCGCGTCTCCCGCTGCACGATCCCGCCTGCCCGTCGCGGCCCTCCTCCGACCCGGGTCCCCCACCGGATCGACGCCGTCAGCGGAGGACCCGGTAGGAGATGTGGGTGGCGAACGGCGACTGGACCACGCCCAGGTGCTCGAGGTCGAGCGACCGGTCGAACCCCTCGAACAGTCGCTTCCCGCCGCCCAGGATGACGGGCGCGATCGTGATCGCGAGCTCCTCCACGTGCCCCGCCCGGAGCGCCTGGCGGATGACGTCCGCCCCGCCGCCGATGGCCACGTCCTTCCCTCCCGCGGCCTCCCGAGCCCGGGCGATGGCCTCCTCCAGCCCCTCCACGAACGTGAACCCTCCGTCCCCCGGCGCCTCCTCCGGCCGGTGGGTCACCACGAAGAGAGGAACCCCGAACGGGTTCCGGCCCCCCCAGGCCTCCGCCGCCTCGTACATGTTCCGGCCGATGACGATGGCTCCGGCCCGGGCCATCGCCCGGTCGAGGTACTCCTCGTCGGGGCCCGTGGCCCGGCCCGCCGGCGGCCGGTCGTAGGTCCAGGGGCCGCCGAAGACCCAGTGATGGAGCCGCTCCCCGCCCTCGCCCAGGCCGCGGCCCGGCCCGTCGTTCGGCCCTGTGATGTACCCGTCCAGCGACATCGTGATGGCGGCCACCACCTTCGTCATCGCGCTCCCTCCCTCTCCGGCATCCTCCCACTTCCGACGGCGATCCTGCCCCGCTCTCATCGGCGAGGAGCGGCCGCTCCCGGGACGGCCCGCCTCCCCGGCCGGGCTCCGTCGGAGCGGGTGGCCTCCGGGGCGCCTCAGATCCGCGGCCCTGCGCCCAGGTGATGCATGATGTGCGCCGTGGGCCGTCCACCGAGATCCCGAGCGCCGGGCCAGGTTCGTCCGCGTCCCGCCGGGGCCGGTGGGCCGCGCGGCCGGCGGCCCCAGCGAGGACCCGGGTGACGGCGTGACCAAGGTCGACGACCTGCGCGCGGCGTTCCGGCAGGCCCCCGACCCCGAGGCCTTCATCCGGGAGCGCTCGGGCCTCCCCGGACCGAGGGCCAACCTGGAGCTCGCGGCGGCCGTGGCCGAGGAGGGGGACGAGCGGCTGTTCCGCCGGCTCCTCCGGTGGGGCCCGGATCGGGCCCCCGCCAACACGCCGGAGGAGTTCCTCTCGTTCTGCGGCACGGTCGGGCTGGGGAGCCTGCTGGCCCGGGGACGGACCGACGTCCTCCCGGTGCTCCGGGCCCTGGCGGCGGATCCCCGGTGGCGGACCCGGGAGGCCGTGGCCCTCGCCCTCCAGCGGTGGGGCCGGGTGGACATGGACGGGCTCCTCGCGGAGATGCGGGCCTGGGCCGGGGGCAGCCGGTTCGAGCAACGGGCGGCCGTGGCCGCCCTGTGCGAGCCCGACCTGCTGCGGACGCCCCGCCACGCCCGGCGGGTGCTCGCCCTCCTCGACCGCATCACCCGCTCGGTCCCCGGGGCCCGGGACCGGGGCGAGGAGGGCTTCCGGGCCCTCCGGCAGGCCCTGGGCTACGGGTGGAGCGTCGCGGTGGCCGCGCTCCCTGAGGAGGGACTCCCCCGCCTGGAGCGCTGGATGGCATCCGACGACCCCGACGTGCGCTGGGCGATGCGCGAGAACCTCAAGAAGCGGCGGCTCGCCGCGGTGGCCGGCCGCCGCCTCGACCGATGGAGGGAGCTGGTCGGCTCCGCCCGATAGGCGCCCGCTGGCCCGACCGGCCGACAGAAGGAGACGACGCGTCCCGGGCTCGCGACCGACCGGCTGCCGGTGGGTCGCGCGGCGACGGCCTCACAGATCGGGCGGCAACGCGGCGATCCCGGCGGCCGTCATCCGCCCCCCGTTCAGCAAGCGACGAGCCATCCGCCGGTTCTTGGCCGACCAGGTCGAGCCGGGTCGTCGAGGGGTGAAGCGGATCGCGTAGCGCTCCTGGTCGAGCCGCTTGGTCTGGGCATCGACCCACCCGTGACGGAGGGCCGCCTCCTGCAGGGCGACGAGGGAGACCGTCTGCTTGCCCGACGCCTTGTTGTAGATCGCGAGGACGACCTCCCGCTCGCGCCCACCGTGCACGCGCAGCCAGCGGTCGAACTCGACCACGCTGGCCACGGGCATGGCCCGAGACACGTCGAGGGGGCTCATGTCGATCCTCCCCGCCCTGCGCCCACCCCTCCCCCAGGTATCCGTTTCCCCTCGTGGGCGGTGCGGGGTGGCTGGCCCCAGCCGACCCGATAGGGTCCGATGCGCCGGATGGTCACCCCACCACCGGTTCGGCCCGCCGGAGCCGCCAGCCCAGGAACGCCACGCTCGCGATGGGGGCCGCGACCAGGAGCACGAGCAGCAGCTGACCGGCCCTCCCCGGCAGGCCGAGGCCGATCCCGAGGGCCCCGGCCGCGAACGCCGCGAAGAGGCCACCCGGGATGACGAGGGTCCCGATCAGCTTCTCCCGCCACGTCCACGACGAGGAGACCCACAGGAGGATCACGCCCACCACCCAGCCCAGGAAGGGAACGATCAGTCCCCCCACGGCCAGGAGGATGAGGGCCGCGATCTCGAGCCCCCCGGGCCGATGAGGGCCGAGGCCCAGGCTGGCCCGGGCCTCCGCCGCGATGTCCTCGGGGTCGCCCATCCGCTCGATCAGCTCCCGCACCTCCGCCTCGCTCGGGGCCTCCAGCTCGGCGAGCGCCTGGTCGATGTGCTCCTCGATCTCCTCCACGATCTCCCGGCGCCGGTCGCCGGGGAGGTCCCGGAGGGCGCGATCGAGCCGCCGCAGGTACCCGTCCACCAGGCGGTTCCGAATCGCGTTCATCGTTCCCTCCCTCCCTGCAGGATGCGGTCCACGGCGTCTCGGAACCGCCTCCATTCCTCGACGAACCCCGCCAGGGCCCGCTCGCCCTTCGGGGTCAGCCGGTAGTAGCGGCGCGGCGGGCCGCTCGGAGACTCC